>JAKQNL010000003.1 GCA_029565815.1 Spirochaetota bacterium
TTCGGTCAGGCCGAAGTAAGTGAAAAAAAAGAAATAGCCATATTCCAGCTAGGCTACTCCGGCTGGGCTATTCCGCTAGAAACCCTCAGTACCATAGACATAGAAATCCAGCGGGTGTTCCTGGATCTTGGGCGCTTTAGTATTTTTGGCATGGAAAAACGTTTTGCCACCCGAGACGTGGACGAGTTTATACGCATCCTCAAGGGCATCAAGGAACGGACCTTCGAGCTCCCCGAAAAATACCAGTTCTACGAGTCCTTCCTTACCGAAGCGGAGTTTGAAAGGCTTATCGGCGCATTTATCATAGCCGTTCCCGTGGTTACCTCGTTTGACAGCCAGTTTGTGAACGGCAAGGAATGGCAAACCAACATAAAAACCAACGTAAGCTTTATCGATGTAGCGTCGGGCAAACTCATGGGCATAGCCAATGTGGAAAGCTCCGGCACCAGCCGCGAGACCCAGTATAAATCCATCCAGTCGGCCATCGACGGCATCCCCATGACGCTGCAATATGAAATACGCAAGATTCCGGAATTCCAGATAAGCACCGGCGTGCTTGGCACCGTTGGCGGCGAGATAAAGATACAGCTGGGAAGCAACATGGGCATCAAGCCCGGCGACGAGTACAAGGTTGTGGTTGGCGGCAGCTATGAAGGCTTTAAGGACGAGCGGGAAGTTGGACTCATACTCATAAAGGAAGTAGGCCCGGAAGTTTCCACCGGCATCATACGCTACTCCAGCATCAAAGTGGACAAAGGCGTTCAGCTGCGCGAGATTCCCCGCCTTGGCGTGAACATGGATGTATACGCACACAGCTATACCTACCTGGAAGGCCAGGCAAACAAAGCGTCCAGCTTCCTCATAGGTGCGCGCTTCGAACTGACCCGCGGCGTCTACGACGTGCATCCATACCTAGCAGTGCAAGTTTTGGCCGATTTAGGCAAATGGCTTCCCCTTTCCGCAGTAGCCGGAGCCCAGTACTGCATTTACGCCCGTCGCCTGGAATTTGGCATACGGGGCGGTTTGGCAGCCGGATCCAACGCGCTCATACAAATCCTCAATGAAGAATTTAATTCGACAGACGACCCGTGGTTTACCCACGTCGGTGTGTCAGCCGGCGCATACCTGTCCTACCTGGTTACCAGAGACCTGAAAGTATTTGCGGAAGTCCAGGCAGACTACCTGTTCGGCATTTTAACCGATGAGATATTCGGCTCATACGGCGGCTACCAGATAGGCGCCGGCGTAAGCTTCAAACTGTAAGGCGAAAACAAAATGGAAGAAACGGATCTACGGGGACTATCGCAAGCGGACGCTCAGGCATACATGCTTGAGTACATAACCGCTATGAAAACAGCCGACAGGGAAATTGGCCTGTTGGATGCCGACCTTGGGCTGTGGGACAAACGCATCAAGCTTGCAGCCGAAAAGGGCGAGGCAGCTCTGGAAAACGGCGCGCGCGCGAAGCACGAAGAACTGTCCGCCCGGCGTGCGGCCTTGCAGGCAGAACGCGACACGCTGGCCGGTAAAATTATGCGCATGCGCGAACAGCTGCCCATGCTGCGGGCCATGGAGCGCAGTGTGGACACCGACCTCTTGCTTGCGCAGCTCCAGATAACCACCGGAGAAGCTTTGGGCGGCCCGTCGCCGGCCCTGGAAGATGGGCTTGCATCGATGAGTGCCGACGATGCCCTGGCAGCTCTTAAACGGAAACTTTCCGGTGAGCCGACCGCCCCTGTCCAGGAAGCCGGCGCAAGCCAGGCAAGCCCGGAAACGGAAAAACCCTAAGCCTATGTCTAAACGTATTCCGCTTTTGCCAGGGCGGGACAGGCCGCTTCTGTTCGCACACCGCGGTCTGTCCGCAGACGCCCCGGAAAACACCATGGCTGCCTTCCGCCTTGCGCGCTCGGAAGGCATACCGGGCATCGAGCTGGATATACACCTAAGCTCCGATGGCGCAATCATCGTTTTCCATGACGACGACACAAGCCGGCTGTGCCCCGGAACTGCCATGAAGATCGAAGACAGCAAGTCCGCGGACCTGCGCCGTCTGGATATAGGTTCGTGGAAGGATAGCCGCTTCTGCGACCAACGCATGCCGGTGCTGGCGGAAGTGCTGGAAGAGCTGAAGGGCGAGCTGTATATCGATATCGAGATAAAGGGACGGAGCACCCACGATATAGGCTTAGAAGCAGCCCTGGCCGACCTGCTGGCGGATTTCAGGCTCGATGCGTCGAGCGTATGCGTATCATCCTTTAACCCGATTATATTGCGCAGGTTCAAGATACTTGCCCCCGGCATACCAACAGCCATCATCTACTGCGATTCCGAGGAACTGCCGCGCTACCTGCGTCATGGCGAAGGCCGATGGATAGCCGCTGCCGATTACCTAAAGCCAAAATCCAGCGAGCTAAGCCTTGGGCGCACGCGGCTTGGGCATAGCCTTGGTTTACGGCCCGTGGTACCGTGGACTGTGGACCAACCAGAAGAAGCCGCTGCCCTGCTAAAAGCCGGCTGCGTCGGTCTCGTGTCCAACCAGCCAAACCGACTTGGCCTTTCCTTATCCAACGGAGGAATACAATGAGCGATACGACAACGCCACAGAATCCCGGGCAAAAAGCCCCGGCCAAACAAAAGACCAGCAGCACAAATGTGCGCCAGAAAATTTTCAACGTAATAGGTTGGCTTGCCTTCCTGCTCCTTCTGCCACCTGTTCTTGCAATGCTTGGCATGCCTGCCCTGCAGGAGCTTATAGAACAGAACCTTGGCGCCTGGGGCAGTTCCCTGGCTTTGGTTATATATTTTTACGCCATCCTGTTCTTGCGCGTGTTTTTCGGATCGGACCAGCGTTACACGCCGGTGCTGCTTGGATACGCGGTCAGCTTCCTATATTTTTCCAACTCGCTGGATATATCCTTCATGGCTTGGCTACGCGAGCTTACAGCACAGGTTAGCTTTCTGTCCTACCCCTACATGAGCTTTATAGCCGGCGTCGTTGTTGTGCTTTTGTCCAACGCATTGTCCGGCTGGCGCAAAGCCACCTGGGTGGTGGATGTGTTGCTTTTAGTACTCCTGCCGGCAGCCGCCCTGGTCGCAGCTGGCATATTCCTACCCGGCCTCCTAGGCTTATAAGGCTATAAGCCGATGGAAACCAGCACGGACAGCTTACTGACACTGGCCCGTGCTGGCGAAGACGCCCTGGCCGCCGGCCGCCATGAGGACGCAGCCCAGTACCTTGCCGCTGCCATCAAGCTTGCGCCCAGCTCGGAGGACCTGTTTTTTAACCTAGGCCTTGCCCAGTTGCGAGGCGGCCACGCCCATGACGCGTGCAAGAGCTTTGAACGCGCACTGGAACTGGGCGGAGAAAAAGCCGACCTGTTGTGCAACCTAGGCCTTGCTTTGTTTGAACAGGGAAAGCTAACCGAGGCAGAAGCGTGGCTATCGCGCGCCTTGGTCCTTGAACCGGGCCACCCGGAAGCTGCAAACAACCTGGGCGTCATCATGTTCCGCCGCGGACAGTACGAACAAGCCCAAACCCTGTTTGCTCGTGCCTTGGAACATCGAAGCAACTACGAAGATGCGCGCATTAACCTGCGCGACACCCTGGCGGAACTGAACGGGAATAAGCCATGAAAAGCGGCGACACTCTGAACGGGGCATACGAGCTAAGCGAACAACTAGGACAGGGCCCGTGGGCACAAACCTGGGCCGTCCTTGCACTGGAAGGCTGCCCGTTAGCCCAAGCTGGCACTAGCCTAGTAGCTAAAATATTATCACTCGGAACCATGCCCGACTGGAAGGGCTACGACTACTTTGAGCGGGAAGCCGCCGCCCTAAAAAGCCTACGCCACCGCGCGGTGCCGCGCTATATCGACTCGTTCCGCTACCAGGACGGCCAGGCTAGCTACCTCGTCATGGTTATGGAGCGCATACCCGGCACAAGCCTGGCTAAGGAAGCTGAATCCGGCCGCCGCTGGACCGAAGCGGAAATAGAAACCATGCTGGCCGAGCTCTTGGAAATCCTGGACTACCTGCACCAGCTCAGGCCGCCCCTTATCCACCGGGATGTAAACCCAAAAAATATCATCCTGCGCCCAGACGGTTCCCTTGCCCTGGTAGACTTCTCCGGAGTACAGGACGCCGTACGCTTGGCATACCGCGATACGACCACCATGGTGGGCAGCGCAGGCTACACGCCGATTGAACAGATTTCCGGCCGGGCAAGCGTGCGTTCTGACCTGTATGCAGCGGCGGCTAGCGCAGCCTTTTTGCTCACCCGCACCCACCCGTCGGACCTGCCCATGCAAGGCCTTAAGCTGGACCCCGGTGCAGTAGTGGAACTGTCGCCCAGGCTTACTATGGTCCTGGACAACTATCTGGAACCCGATGAATCCAAGCGCACCTTGCCGCCCGCCGATGCGATAGCCATACTGCGCGGACAAAAACCTGTAGCTACATTCGCTCAACCGCTAGTGGAAACTCGACGTGTGGCGCAACACCCGGCGGCAAACGACATGCTGGCGCAGGCGGAACAACTGCCATCCGACAGCCGCGTCACGCTGAGCACTAGAACAGATCTGTTCCGGCTGCTTATACCGAGACCCGGCATTGCCAACCCGGCAGCCTGGAGCCCAGCTGTATTCCTTGTAGTATGGATGGGCTTTATAGCGTTCTGGACAGTCGGGGCATCGCGGATGGGCGCTCCTGTCTTTTTCCCCATGTTCTCCCTGCCGTTCTGGGCGGTTGGACTATTCATACTCAAAACCTTCATCATGCCCAGGCTGTCCGGCTTTGAGCTAACCCTGTCCCCGGAGGGCGGCGCCGTGCTGAGCCAACGCCTCCTGCGCACAAAAACCCACACGTGGCCGCTTGCGGACCTTGGCTCATGCAGGGTCGAAGTAAGCGCAGTTGGCAGAAGAGGCCAGCGAGAAACCGAGCTGCTCCTGGAAGTTGGCACCAAAAAAGTACGCTTTGGCCAAGCCCTGTCGGATCGGGAAAAACGTGCAATCGCAGCTAACATCAACGCATGGCTTGCTAGCGCCAAGGGCTAAGCGCAACAGGTAGCTAGTGCCCCGAAGCTTATGGGCAATTCCCTAAAAATGCGCATGCAGGGTTAGTCCTGTGAGCGTAGATTCGTCATCCGCCGACTGCAAAGGAGATGACGATTTATGTTCCAGCCGCCTTTTTGTCCCTACCAGCACTGTACCGTACACACAAAACCGCCTGACCTGAAGTGGTGGCAGCATTACGGCTACCATTGGTCTAAAGTCCATGGTTCGGTGCCACGATTTCTATGCAAGCACTGCGGGCACACGTTTTCGGTACAGACATTTTCTGTTCACTTCTATACCAAGCGCATTATAGAGCTGGCCGATTTGGAGCGGCGCGTTTCATCCTCGATGAGCATTCGGGCATTGAGCCGCGATTTTAGATGCACGGAAGACACTATCCTGAACCGGCTCGACCGCATCGCTCGACAAGGCATTGCGCTTCATTGCAGTCTGCGACCTAAGGCAGATCCTACAGAGCGCTTGTGTTTCGACGGGTTAGTTTCATTCGACCGATCACAGTACCACCCAAACGACATCGGCATTTCCATCACCGCAGGCTCGAGGTTTGTCCTGGGTTTGAGCCACGCGAGTACCAGGCGATCGGGTAGGATGACTCCATATCAAAAGGAACAACGCAATCGCATTGACAAACTCGCTGTGTACGAAAATCATGCCATCGAGCGATCGCTTACCGAGCACCTGGACATGATCCAGCTTGAGCGGCCGCACAGCGCCATCCATCCGCTCATCCTGAGTACTGATGAAAAGCACGACTATGTGCGTGCGGTCATGCGCCACGCCCTGTATCGAGAGCAAGACAACGAGCACCGCATGATCCACCAGCGGGTGCCATCAACGTATGCGAGAACGCAGGCTAATCCGCTCTCTGCATCAAACTACTATGACCGTGAAGTAAGGAAAGATCAGGCTCACCATAGACGAGAAACCGTGTGTTTTGCCCGCGATGCAGCCACCGGGATGAGCCGCTTGTACGTGCACATGGTGTACCACAACTACGAAAAACACTATCGAATCAACCAGCCTGATCGTGTTACCAAAACAGCTGCTGAGGTAGCAGGCATCCCGGGCACGGACATACGCTTATTGCGGAAGCAGTTTTTCACACAGCGTGCGTTCC
>JAKQNL010000008.1 GCA_029565815.1 Spirochaetota bacterium
CTCGGATAAGGCCGGGTTCACGTAGTCGTGCGGCAATTCCGCATCCACGGAAATGCTTGCTTCGTGCTCATCCAGGGTCAAGCCGGAGAAAAAGAGCTGGGCCCGCTTTTGGAACTCTGGCCAGCGGCTGGCGTCCATGGAAAATCCGGCTGCGGCGTCGTGTCCGCCATAATCGATAAACAAAGGCGCAAGCTCGTCCAAGAGCTCTTTCACGTTAAAACCACGGGCACTTCGTATGGAACCCACGGCGCTGCCATCATCCATAAAGGTGAGTGCAACGGCAGGAGCTTTGAATGTGTCCGCAAGCCGGCTGGCCAGAATACCGGTGATGCCGCGGTTTATCCGTTTGTCTCCGACGATGATATATTTGCCGCCGGACTGCTCTGCGCATTCGCAAGCAACAGGATACATGGCTTCCCAACAATCGGCGCCTAGTTGCTTTCGCTGGCCGTTTAAGCCAAGCAGTTTGTCAGCCAGTTCCGCTCGGCGGCCTGGGTCTTCCTCGAGGAGTAGGGATAGCGCAACATCCGGCTGGCCCATGCGGCCGGCAGCATTGATGACCGGCGTAACCAGCCAGGACACGTCTACAGACCCGAGGCGCTTACCGCTGGTGTTCTGCCGGGCTAAGAGTTCCGCTATGCCACGGCGGGGGGTTTTATTGAGGGCAGCAAGCCCAAGCCGCACCAGGGTTCGGTTTTCGTCCACAAGGGGCATAAGGTCTGCAACCGTGGACAAGGCAACCAGCTGCAGGGCATCCCGCTCGGCTTCCGGACCACAGCCAGAATTTTTGAGCGCGAAGGAAACAAACAGGCTAGCAAAGGTGTCCAGTTCCCCCTGCTCCGTTTCCGCGTACTTGCCCGATCGGGATAAGGACGACAGGCGCAAAAGGCTTTGGCCAGAAGCTTGCGGAATAAGGGCAGCAACATCAGGTCGAACGTCGTGGCACTGCACCTCGGCCGCCTTACCCAGGGCCTTTGCAAGCAGTTTGCGCTGCAGTTCGCCATCCCACACAAATATCTGGCGGTTTTTAAGGAAGGGCACCAGGCGGGTTTTGTTGAGATCGACCATGCCAGGCACCACGGTTTCGGACAGCCTGCCATCCGGTGCCAAATTGGACAGAGCAAGGGCTTCTATGACATAGGCGTCTTGCACGGGCCGCACGTTAAGGAGGGCTACATCCTGCTTGTACAAACCGCTTTTTGCAAAGCGCAGGGCCCAGGCAAGTTTGTATGCAACGGCGCATCCGGACAATTCCCTAAACGGATAACCGGAATCGGGCAGCTTTGGATCCAGTACGGCAAGCGCAGGCGGGGCTTCCGGAGCCTGTAGCACATGGTGGTCCACCACGATCACATCGATGCCAAGCCCGGATGCGTACTCGATTTCGTCATGGTTGGAAATGCCGCAGTCCACGGTGATGATAAGGCTTCCGAACGCCTGTGCATGCTCGTCTATCGCAGCCTTGGATAAACCGTATCGTTCGTTTTCCTGCGGCAGGCGCCACGAAGCGGTTATGCCCAGGGCCGTAAGCGCATCGACCATAACGGTGGTCGCGCTTATGCCGTCGGCGTCGCGGTCGCCAAACACCATGACTTTTTCGCCCTCGTCCGCCGCAAGGAGTATACGGTCTACGGCATCTTCCATTTGCGTAAACAAAAACGGGTTTCTAAGCCAGCGGTAGTCGTCCTCTAAAAAATACAGCACCTCGCCGGGAGCGCTAATGCCGCGCCTGGCCAAAATGGATGCGGACAAAAGGTCTATACCAAAGCGCTTGGACAGGTCCTTTACCGTCTGAGGAGCCGCCTCTTTCTTGTTCCAGTTCATAGGGCTGTCAATTCTTCGATGATTAATGGCATGGCTGCGGGCGCGCTGTCGCCGACGCACAGCGAGGATTGCACCAAAGGCCATGCGGCATCGATGGATGCTTCATCCTTACCGTACACAGTGGCCACCGGCTCGCCCTTACGGAGCGCTTGGCCCTTACGCTTGTGGAATACAAAGCCAGCCTCTGCCGACACAGGATCGCTTACCGTATTACGCCCAACGCCCAGGTGCACGCCGGCTAGGCCTATCTTGTACGCGTCCACCGAGCTGATGTAGCCATCGGCTGGCGACACGAGGGTCCGGGCAAAAGCCGATCGACGCGTACCGTACATGCGTACAAGCGCATCGACATCGCCGCCCTGGCTTTTCACGTTGTCAAAAAACAGCTTTGTAGCCTTGCCGCTGGTGATAGCTTCTTTACAGAGAGCAATACCCTCGCCAAGGTCTTTGGCCTTGCCGCCTGCGACCAGCATCCAGCCGCCCAAACGGTAGCTGAGCTCCATGAGGTCAGACGGGCCCTTGCCGTTTAGGCAATCCATGGATTCCTCAACCTCCAAAAAGTTACCCACCATGCATCCCAAGGGCTCGCTCATGTCGCTTATGAGCGCAACGATACGCTTTCCCATAGCGGAGCCGGTGCTTACAAGGCTTTTAGCCAGAGCGCGGGCATCGTCGACAGTTTTCATAAAAGCGCCGGGGCCGCACTTGACGTCGAACACTAAAGCTTCGGCCCCTTCGGCCACCTTTTTAGACAGGATGCTCGCGGTGATAAGCGGTATGGATTCCACGGTAGCCGTTACATCGCGCAGCGAATACAGCTTTTTGTCCGCAGGCACAATGGCGTCGGTTTGGCCGGTCATGGCAAAACCGTCGCGGGCAAGGTATTCGCGGAATCGAGCCTGGTCGAGCCGAGTCGTGTAGCCGGGTATGGTTTCCAGCTTATCGAGGGTACCGCCCGTGTGGCCCAAGGCCCTACCGGACATCATGGGCACGCGCACGCCGCAGGCTGCAACCATGGGCGCAAGTATGAGCGACACCTTATCGCCCACCCCGCCGGTGGAATGTTTATCCACAAAGGGCCCGGCTATCCCGGATAGATCCATCACCTGGCCGGAATTGAGCATAAGGGTAGTTAAGTCGGCAGTTTCCCGTGCGCTCATCCCACGGAAAAACACGGCCATGAGCCATGCAGACACCTGGTATTCGGGTATGGAACCGTTAACATACGACGACACCATGAACGCAAGTTCATCGTGGGCCAGTTCCAGCCCATCCCGTTTCTTCATGATGATATCGACAGCTCTCATGGCTTTCCTCCAGTATTCGACTCAGCATTATACGCCGGTTTAACGAGCGTAGCCTGCGCAAGAAGCCGGTATCGAGAACCACCCGGCCCCAATAACGATTCCATGAGGCCAAGCCTGCCAAAGCAAAATGGCCCTGTCATAGCATACGGAATATCCACGGTTTTGGGCAGTGCCGGCCGGCCATCCTTTGCCCGAGCCAGACTCACATGGGCTGTACAAGGACCACTAAAAACCGAGCTGTATGCATGGGCCGAAAGACAGTGCCCAAGCTGTACACGTATGCGGCCAAGGCATTGCTGCACAGCAGACTGCGCATCGTCCGGTGCTAGCACTAAGGTTCGCGGCCTGCCGCTTGGCGGGAACCGAGCAAGGCGGGAAAAACGCATCGAAGACAAACTATGCACATCTGAACTATCCATGCCGCCAAAGCTAGCCCATGACTGGATAGCCGCTATGGCTTTGCCCACGTGCACAACATCCGCTTCTGCCAGCTCACCTAAAAAACCCAGGGTGATGTGTGCGCCTTCCGGCCTCACCCAGCGCCACCCTGCAAGCGCTTGCGACA
>JAKQNL010000094.1 GCA_029565815.1 Spirochaetota bacterium
TTGGGATGAACTTGCCGTATGTAATTGTATGGTAATGAATTATCTTGATTCACTGGTGTTTTTTTGATTGTTTTTTTATTGCCGCACTCACACTATCCCAAAGCTTCGTAACACAGGTAAACGCAAAAGTGAGCAAAAAAACGCCAGAGGGTGTATACTGAATCCATGAAAACCCAGGAATTCTCCCACCAAGCCAAAGACGGAAAAAGCATCCATGTGTATCGCTGGTCCCCGGACCGCGCTCCAAAAGCCCTGGTCCTTATAGCCCACGGCATGGGCGAACATGCGGGCCGCTATGCGCGGGCAGCCGCCACGCTGTGCGAGAGTGGCTACGATGTGTGGGCGCCGGATCACCGTGGCCACGGCAAAACGGCAAGCGAAGACGAGCTGGGCTGGTTTGCATCCAAAGACGGCTTTACGCTGGTTATGGAAGATCTGTATGGGCTGTCCGTACGCATGAAAGCCGAACATCCCGGTTTGCCTGTATTCCTGTTCGGTCATTCTATGGGTTCCTTCCTGGCACAGGGTTTTATTTCCCGATACGGCGACAGCCTGGCCGGCTGCGTTCTGTCCGGTACGGCCGGTCCCATGGGGCCAATACGGCCTATCGGGCGGCTTATCGCCTTGGCCGGCTGCCTCTTTTATGGTCAAAAGCGAAAGACGCCGTTCATGGACAAACTGAGTTTTGGCGCTTTCAATAAACCATTCATGCCTGTACGCACGGCTTTTGACTGGCTGTCGCGGGACCCTGTGGAAGTGGACAAATATGTAGCGGATCCACGCTGCGGCTTTATTGCCAGCTTTGGCTTGTTTAGGGACCTTTTGGGCGGCTTAGGCTGGATGCAGTCGACCAGGGCTATTGCGGCTATCCCTAAAACCCTGCCTTTGTACCTGTTTTCCGGCCACAGGGATCCGGTTGGAGGCATGGGCGCGTCGGTTAAGCGGCTCTATGATCTGTACCAGCGCAGGGGCATACAGGATTTGAACATACGCTTCTACGAAGACGGCAGGCACGAATCCCTGAACGAGCTCAACAGGGACGAGGTGACTGCCGACCTTGTTGCATGGCTTGATGCTCATATAAAAGATCCGCGGTCTTGACCTCTGCCCCAAGCTCGGGGGTATACTTGGATACGGTCTTCGTCATACTGACGTTGGCCGCATCCTTACGGTTTGCCGCGTTTGCCGGCTAACTGAATACTCCAGGGGCACAGGTGCTCATACGCTATCAAAAAGGCCCGGACGGAAAACCTGTAAAAAAAGCCGTCGTGTATACCCGAAAAGAGCACGGTATCGATCCGAAGTCCGTGGATCTCGAAGCCTACCGTATTGTGGAGCGATTGTGGCAAAATGGCCATGAAGCCTACCTGGTTGGCGGCGCGGTGCGCGACCTGATACTCGGCCGCAGGCCAAAAGATTACGATATTGTAACCGACGCCCAGCCCCAACGCATACGTAAGCTGTTTTATCGATCCCGCATCATAGGCAAGCGGTTCCGGCTGGTACAGGTGTACGTTGGCGCGACCATCTACGAGGTATCCACGTTCCGGTCCATAGCCAACGGCACCGTAGGCAACACCTACGGGACCATGGACGAGGACGCGTTACGCAGGGATTTCAGCCTGAACGCGCTGTACTTCGATCCTATAGAAAGCCTTGTTGTCGATTACGTGAACGGCCTTAAGGATATCAAGGCGAAAAAACTGGTACCCGTCATTCCCCTTGCATCGATTTTTACCGAAGATCCGGTGCGCATGCTAAGGGCCGTAAAATACGCGGTTCTTACCGGCTTCCGCATACCGTTCCTCACATCAAGAGCCATAAAAAAACAGGCTGGCCTATTAAAAGCAACCTCAGTCTCCCGGCTCGGCGAAGAAGCGGTAAAGATACTCGCTTCGGGTCGATCCAGGGAAATCATTACGAGCATGGCGGCGTATAAGCTGCTGTCAGCCGTATTCCCCGCTGTGGATGCCCAGCTTGCAGGCGCGGGTTCCGGTGAAATGCTGGCTGCCCTTGATGAACTGGA
>JAKQNL010000116.1 GCA_029565815.1 Spirochaetota bacterium
CTGGGAGAGCCTAGCCCGCCAAGGTAGTCCACGCCGGTAATGGCCGGCCCGCCTGCGCCTTCCACATAGTCTTTAACCGCGCGGAACGGCTCGGTGCGGGCCTTGTCTCCTGCGAATAAAAAATCACCATCGGGGCCACGGGCGTTGCCCAGGCTTACAAGCTCGGCCAACAGCTGGTCCACTTCCACGGCCATGGCTTTGGTGTCTTCCGGCGTAAAACTGCCGGTACCGCCAGCAACGGCAAGCTCGCGCACGCGCTGCATTATTTCCATGCTCTGGCGCATGTAGCCTTCGGCTATGCGTGATCGGTCCAGTGTGTACGCTACGTTTTCCTCGTAGCGCTCCAGCCGGCCAACCACGGATTCGTAACGAACGGCTCGGGCAGCAGCCAATGGATCGTCGCGGAGGCTGTTCAGCCTTTCCTGCTTGTTGATGCGCGCGGACTGCGCTGCCATGGCGTCTTCTTTTCGCCTAAGCCAATACTGCATGTCCGTATTCATCATGTCCGTGCTAACACGCCTCATAAGCCCTCCAATCGTAAAAATACAGACCACAGAAAATACAGACCACAGAGACACAGAGCCACAGAGAGTACGTGAGAGACGGGCAAGGGATTACATAGCACTCTCTTCACCTCCGTCCCATCTTTATTCCATATTTCTCTGTGCCTCTGCGCTTCCGTGGTTCAATTCTATTGTAGCGCTATACGCCCATGCGGTTGATGATGGTGTCCAGCATCTGGTCGAAATTGGCTATGAATTTAGCCGCGGCCGCGTAGCCGTGCTGGAACTTGATCATGTTTGCAAGCTCTTCATCGATATTTACGCCAGAGATAGAGTCGCGCATGTCGCCTAAGTTTTTTGCTATGCGCGACTGGGTCTCGGCCATGCGTCCGGCGCGCTCGCCTTCAAGGCCCACGCGTGCGACGGCGTTGGCGAACCAGTCGTCAAAGGTGGCCTGTGAACCTACCATAACTGAGCCGGTGCGTAGCCTTGCTATGGCCAGGGCTGCGCTTCCGTCGCCGGATTCCGCTGGCCGGCCGTTCGTTCCAAAGCCTGCAGCCACTTTGGTAAGATCCTGGCTTACTTCTTTGGATATTTCTATCCATCCGGACGGATGCGCTATGGGGGCAACGGAGAAATCCGCGCCGGCTCCAGCTTCGCCACCGGTGCGCAGCGATAGGTACGCATCCGGCCGTTCCCAGTCGTATGCGGATGCTTGACCCGAGCCGGACAAAAGACCTGCGTATCCGGTAAGGAAATCGCCAGAGTCTTCCACGTGCCGTATAACGAAGTCTGGGTTGCCCAACTCGGCGGCCGTGGTAGCTCGAAGCTGCAGGCGGCCATCGGTAGTCAGGCGGGCGCTTACTTCTGCGCCGGAATAATTGATGCGCTGTACCAGGTCGCCCACCGTGTCGGTAGGCCGGTATGCTATTTCCACAAGACCCTGCGGGCCTGATAATCGTATAACACCTGCAAGTCCTATCTGCTCCTGTGCGTTTAGCGTATTGCCACCGGTCATGCGGTGCAGGTAGCTGGAGTCGTATGCGCCGTCGCCGTTGCGGTCGTAATTGCCGGCGACATTGTTGATAGCCGGCTGTTCGGTGAAAAAATCCACGCCGGTGGAGCCGGACAAGCCATACGCGGATCGGTGTACTTCGTTGACCAAGTCTGTAAAGCTTAGGGTAACGGTGTCGAGCGCTGCAATTTCTTGCTTCAGGTCAACGTCGCGCAGTTCCACAAGGGCTCCAAGCTGGCCGCCGTCAAAAAACGCGTCCGAGCCGGTGTCGTCCCAGGTGATCTTTGCCATGCCGTCGTTGCCTTGGTCTGTGGTCAGGATGAACTTTCTGGCTATGGAACCCTGCACCAGTATGTGTCCGTCTACGTGCACCATGAACTCGTCCGGGTCGCGACGGTCTACGGTAACGTTGACCAGCTTGCCAAGCCGTTCCACCAAGAGGTCGCGGCGGTCGTACAAATCGTTTGGCCGGTCGCCCATAGCCTCGACTTTGACGATTTCTTCATTAAGAGCTGCTACCTGGCGGGACAGGTCGTTCACCTGCTCGGTTACTATCTCTATGTCGCCGTTTATCATCTCCCGGGTTTGGGACAGGCGGCGGTACTGGCCGTGTATCGCGTCCATAAGGCTTTTGCCCCGCTGGACAACCGCTTCGCGCGGGGCCAGCTCCGACGGGTGCAGGGACAGTTCCTGCCAGGAGTCCCAGAATTTATCCATCTGGCTGCGGACGGAAACCTCGCTCGGCTCGTTATATATTTGTTCCAGAATGCCAACGTACTTGTCGCGGGTTTCCCAGTAGCCTAGGCCTCCCTGCTGCGCGACGATCTGGCCTTCAAGCAACTCGTCCCGTATGCGCTCCACCCGGGTGGCCACCACGCCCTGGCCAATCTGGCCCGGGGTTTCTTCCCGCGTCAGGTGCGGCGCGTACAAAGGCTCGAAGGTTCCAAACTCCACACGCTGGCGGGAATAGCCTTCGGTGGACGCATTGGTAAGGTTGTGGCCGGTTGTGGTAAGGCCCTGGTTGTGCGCCATCAGGCCGCGCTTTCCTATCTCTATCCCCATAAAGGTGGAATTCATACACGATCTCCTCTATTACAATCAGAACGCTGTGTTGAGCACCATGGATACTGGGCTTGCTTCCTTGGTTTTGCCCGACTTGCCGTAAATGCGGCCCTTGCGCATCGGATACAGTTCCTCGATGACGCGGGTAAGGGTTGAGCCTTCCACGCCGACAAAAGTTTCCAGCGCCTGGTTTTCTATGCGGGCGCGCATGGCGGACAAACGCAGCTCTCGGTATGCATCGCTCAAGCTAGCGCGCAGTTCTACCGGCAGTTCCATGGACGCGCGGGCGACGGTGGTGCCCGGCGGCAGGGCAAGCGACTCAAGGAGGGCGTACCATGCTTTGTCCCGTCCGGTTTCCGCCGCGGATACCTGGGCTGCGCACCTGCCGGCTTTGGCCATGGCCTGTTCCAGTTCCGCCCATTTGCGTACGCGCACTGCCTGCGATACCGTCCGCTGTTCGTCCACAAAGCGATCGAGCGCGGCGCGCAAGGTAGCGGTGGCGGAAATGAACGCATCAAGTTTAGCCGTATCCATACCGGTAGTCCTCCTGTGCGCCCCGGGGGATAAACCCAGTACTGCGCTTCTTTGCTTATATTATCGGTACAGGAACCGGGGAGTTTACGCCGATAATAGAAAAAAGGGCGGCGAACGGCGTCCGAGCCGCAACGGTATGGAAGGTCTATGGTCAGGATCCTTAAAGACGTGCTCTGGCTATCGCGCGGTGCCCGCGTATTCGCCCTGGTTGGCGAAAGCGGCACGGGCAAAAGCTTCAGGGCAAAACTGGTTGCCCAAAAGTACGGGGTGGATCTCCTCATAGACGACGGCCTTCTCATACGGGGGGACGCCATTGTGGCAGGCAAGTCGGCAAAGCACGAAAAGCTATACCTGGCTGCTGTAAAAACGGCCCTGTTCCACGACAAGGCCCACCGCGACGAAGTTGCACGGGCCCTGCAGCGCATACGGTGGAAGCGCATACTCATCATCGGGACATCGGAAAAGATGGTCCGTAAGATTGCAGAGCGCCTGCAGCTGCCGCTTCCGCACAAGCTTATCAAGATAGAGGACATAGCCAGCCCAGAAGAGATAGAAAAGGCAAAGCAGACCAGGAAGGTGGAGGGAAAGCACGTGATTCCGGTACCCGCGCTGGAAATACGCCGCAGCTATCCGCGCATTTTTTACGACAGCGTGCGCGTGTTCCTACAGCGAAACCTGGGGCCGGCCGTTATCGCAACGCCGAAACTGTACGAGAAATCCGTTGTGCGTCCGGAGTTTTCCAAGCGGGGCCGCGTGGCCATATCCGAAGGCGCGCTGTCGGAAATGGTCATCCACTGCGTGGACGAGTTTGACGACTCGATACGCATACAGAAGGTTTCCATTCGTTCGGACAGCCAGGGCTACCGGATAACCGTCACCCTGGAAATGCCTTACGGTAGGCCCTTGTCCGGCCACATACACAACTTGCAGCAGTACATAATCGACAATATCGAGCGCTATACCGGCATCCTGATCGAGGAGGTTAACCTGGTGCTGGACCGCTTTACGACATGAATTTTTTATCGCGACGGTCTGTCCGCCGCGCGGCGCCACCTCCGTTTGACAACGGAGCGCAGCCGTAATACGATTAACGAACCACGGAGGGTACCATGAAGAAGATTGCCGCCTTTGCCGCGATGGTGGTGCTGGGGGCCAGCCTGGCTTTCGGGCAGGCTACGTTCGCGAGCGCAAGCACGGGTCGATATACCGTGTGGTCCGATGCCGGTGCGGAAGATGCGAACACGCTTGCGTCCACGCTGGATGGACTGTTCGCCGTTTACAACGAGTATTTCCGGTTTTCCGAAGCCGCGCTTAAGGCTCCGCTAACGGTACGAAAGTTCGCCTCCAAAACGGACTTCGACGGATACCTCGTAAAGGTTATAGGGGAGACCAAGGACGATTTTGTCTACCTCCACTATCCGACCGCCGAACGCTCCGAGCTGGTCATATTTGCCAAGGACAGCGCAGACGATTTTGCCGCTTCCCTTGCCCACCAGGCTTTTGTGCAGTTCTTAAAAGCATTCATCCCCGAACCGCCCCTGTGGATACGCGAAGGCTTCGCCGTATTCTTCGAGCGTAGCGGCGCGGACCCGGAGACCGGAGCTGTAAGCTACGCCGAGAACCAGGCATGGCTGGAAACCGTAAAGCTGCTGTCCGAGCAGGGAAACCTGTATTCCATAGACAAGCTTATGACCCTGAATGCGGACGCTGCCCGCGACGGCCTGGATGTGTTCTACCCCCAGGCCTGG
>JAKQNL010000127.1 GCA_029565815.1 Spirochaetota bacterium
CCTGGGTGCGGTAGCGGTCAAGCACCTTGGCATCCAGCCTCGAGGATTGGAAGAACATGCCTTCCAGGTTAAAACCAAGACCTAAAAGCTCAGACATGGGAGCATACAGTTTGCCGGCAGCGTCCAGACGGCGGCTGCTGGAAGCAAGGTAGCTTTTGTTCGCCTGCTCGATGTATCGGCTCATGTATCGGTCGGCTACGGCCTGGTAGTCCAGGTTCAGCGTGGTGTGCACGGTAAGGCCGTCTGCGTATAGGTCTATGTTGCCGTACAGCATCTGTTCTAGTTGCTGGCGTACGTAATCGGAGAACCAGGGGGCTTTGTCTTCCCGGCTGTAATAGGCAGCGGTGGATGTCCGGGTGTAGTCCAGGTTGTCCCAGTACAGGGCAAAGGACTCGTCCGCATCTTCCTTGCTGGCAAAGCCCTTCTCCACCATCTGGTCCAACACATATCGGCTGCGGTCTTGCACCACGTACGGGTTACGTATCGGGTTGTACTTGGATGGGGCGGAAAAGGTGAGCGCCAGTATTGCAGATTCAGCCAGCGTCGCTTCGCGCGCCGAGTGGCCAAAGTAATACTGGCTGGCCGCTTCCACGCCATAAACGCCTGGCCCCATGTTCACGCGGTTTAAGTATTCTTCCAGGATTTCCTGTTTGGTGAACCTGCGCTCCAGCTGCAAAGCCCACCACAGCTCTATGGCCTTGCGCCTAAAGCTTATTTCCCTGCGGTCGGCATAGAGCGAACCGGCAAGCTGCAGGGTTATGGTGGAGCCGCCTCCAAGATTTTTGTTGAGCACTATGCCCAAGAAGGCGCGAACATAGCCTTTAAGGGTAAAGCCCGGATGCGTCCAGAATGTTTCGTCTTCCCGGGTGAGGACTGCGTCTATCAGGTGCTGGGGCAGTTCTTTAATGGAAACAAGGGTGCGTTTCTCGTCGCTAGCGAATTCGGTTATGACCCGGCCCTGGATGTCCAGAATTTTGGACGGCAACGACGGGCTAAAGTCCTCGAAATTCTCTACGGACATGATGTTGCGGGTGGAGGCAATGGCAGCGCCAAAGGCTATACCGAAACCCAGCGCGGAAGCGAGGGCAATGCCGACAAGCGACAGGAATATGATTTTTAGGGTTTTACGGACAGCCATGACGTGGCTAGCCTACGCGAATAGGGAGTGCGAGTCAAGCATAGGCACACAAAGGCTATTGACCGGCAGATTTTGGTAAGGATAAAAAAAGCTGGTCCATGACCGGCAGTTTTATTGCGGATAAAAAAAGGCCGGTCCATGACCGGCCTAGCCCTGACAGGCTGTCGGAGGCTCCACAGTAAACTGGGAGGGGAACTGTAGTAGCTTCCGACACTCAATATATCGGCTGGCTAGCGCATCACTTGAAAGCAAAATGCATGCCAGGTGCAGTATTCCTGTCATGCCCTTCTCAAGAATCGTTTTCCGTACTATGGTCAGCTCTGGAGCGGGCTACACAGCCGCTCCTCATTATTGATGGACACCAAAAAGGAGGTTTCCATGTCTACCACTGATACAGGCATGTACCTGAAGGAATGGCAAGGCCGGCAATCCGTGGCCGAGGCCATGATTCCGCTCATCGGTACCTTGTACCGCACCTACAACGTTATCTGCTCCTGTTTCGGCCGGGCTATGGTAAACCAGTCGGTTATCCGTTTGCTTAAAGACCACCGCTTTGCCAGGCACATTATGGGTGTGGAGCTGGATGTGCGCGATACGCACAAGCTCCTAAGCGCTGTCATCGCGCTTAAGCCCGGACCTGCGCACCTGGATGTGGGCAAGCTGGTCAAGAAATTCCACGAGG
>JAKQNL010000163.1 GCA_029565815.1 Spirochaetota bacterium
TATTCATCGATAAGCTCCTCGTATTACTATACCGCCATCGATAAAGAAGGTCAATTTGTGTGTAGTGTTACGAAGATTTGGGATACTTAGCTATGCGACGGATTTGCCCGGACCCGGAATATAGCTTTATCCACAGCTTCCTTAACGGTGTTGGTGTAGCCGTTGAGTTCGGCGGCGTGGGCGTACATGGTGCCCATGAGGGAAGCATGGTAGCGGGGTTTCAGTGCGTTGAGCGCAAGGGTAATGACGTCCAGCACGCAGTCCTGGCAGTCGCACAGGCCGTTGGCCGTTTCTTCTTCTAGGCGGGAGCCCAGTTCTTCCAGCACCAGCCGTTCGGTATCGTTTACCAGCGGGCTAAGATCATACAGTTTTTCAATGTCCATACAGCCTCCCCTCTATGGTGAGTCTAGTTCCGCGCGTATTCCTTTTCAAGCGATTCAAAGCGCGTAATGGTTGGCAGGAATTGTAAATCCACAACGCCAACGGGGCCGTTACGCTGTTTGGCGACGATGAGCTCGGTGGCAATGTGTGTGGAACGCTCGTCGGAGCGTTTTTCCAGTTCGCGCTCGCGGTGCAGGAACATGATGACGTCTGCGTCCTGCTCTATGGAGCCGGATTCCCGCAGGTCGGCCATGGATGGCTGTTTGCCTTCCGCCTCGCGCTTAAGCTGGGACAGGGCAACCACCGGGATGCGCAGTTCTCGCGCAAGGGCTTTGAGTGATCGAGATATGCTGGAAATCTGCTCCCAGCGGGGCAGATCGGTATTCTCGTGGGTTATGAGGGTCAGGTAGTCTATAAAGATGATTTCTACCTTTTGCTCGCTTTTCATGCGGCGGGCTAAGGCGCGTAAGTCTAAAAGTTTTATGTTGGGCACGTCGACTATGTACAAGGGGGCTTCGTACATGCGGCTGGCCGCTTCCATAAGGCTTTGTATGTCGCTTGGCTTTATGAGGCCGGAGCGCACTTTTTCCGAGTTGATGCGCGATTCGCTGGCCAGGAGCCGGTTCATCAAGTGTATGTCCGGCATTTCCAGGGAAAAAAAGCCAACCGATGCTTTTTCGCGCAGGGCCATGTTTGCGGCCATGTTGAGCGCAAAGGCGGTTTTACCGACGCTCGGGCGAGCGCCAACGATAATAAGCTCGGAGTCGTGAAAGCCGCTGGTCATGTTATCCAGGCTGGAAAAGCCGCTTGGAACGCCGGTGTACTGGGCTTTGCTCTTGGATAGCTGTTCTATCATCTTCATGGTTTCCGGCACAATTTCGCGTACCGAACGGTAGGATACCGATTGGCGGTTCTCGCTTACCTGGAAGATGCTTTCCTGGAGCTCGTCTAAGAGCATGGCGGTTTCTATCGATTCGTCGTGGGCCTTTTGGCGTATATCCTGGGACAGCCGGGATAGGGCCCTGCGCACGGAGCAGTCACGCACGATTTTTGCGTAGTATTCCAGGTTTGCGCTGGATGGAACTGCGTCGGTGAGCTTTGCGATGTAGGATGGACCGCCGGCCTCGTCGAGGCTGCCTAAAAGGCGCATTTCGTCGGCCAGGGTTATGAGGTCGGCTTTCTGGCCTTTTTCAAACAGGGAGATGATGGCGGCAAAGACATGCTTGTTTGCGTTTACATAAAAATCATCCGGGCGCACGTAGCGCAGGATATGCGCAACGGCGTCCGGATCGATAAGGAGGGCACCCAGCGCAGCCTGCTCTGCCTCGGCGTTGTG
>JAKQNL010000164.1 GCA_029565815.1 Spirochaetota bacterium
AATGGCTTACTGGACCTTACGCGAACTAGGATTGGAGCCAGATACAGCCATGGCAAACGCAATGCTTGCCGGCATTGTGTACGACACCGGGTCGTTCGCGTATGCAAAAACCACGGCAAGCACCTTCCGCGCAGCCCTGGACCTGGTAGAACGCGGCGCGGTACCGGCGGACATACATTCGGCCCTCAACGAGTCGTCGGAAACCAGTGTGCTGTTACTGCGCAAAGCGGTGCTTGGAAGCCTGCAACTGGAATTGGGCGGTAAACTGGCTATCCAGTACATGGACAAAACCGTGCTGGAACAAACCGGCGCACACTATGAGGACGCCGAGGATCTTATCAACACCCCGCTTCAGGCAAAATCGGTACAGGTTTCGATGTTTTTCAAGGAAAACCGGGAAGGCACCCTGCGCTGTTCGCTACGCTCCAAGGGCTTAGTCAACGTTGCCCACATAGCCCAGTCCATGGGCGGCGGCGGGCACAAGCGGGCAGCCGGCTTCAAATGCCCCTATCCCCTTGATGAAACCCGCGCCAAGGTGGTAGAACTACTGCGAAAGAATCTGCCGGATTGAACCTTCCATGAAACGATACGCACAAGCTGTATTCATCGCAACCATCGTTGTGGCCGTTTTGGCCATAGCCATCGTCTATATAAACTCACTCAAAAGCGCCACAAACGAAGGCGAGCCGGTGCGCTACCGATCGTTTGAGGCCAGCCAGGCTCCAGGAACGCAAGCAGAATCCGCTTCCCAAGGCGGACAGGACGTGCTTGGGCAGCCAAAATTGTCCAGCGCTATTCCCCTTGAAGAAGGCGAAACCCTTTTAGACTTGTACAGCTTTAACCTGGATTTTGACGACGAGGAAGAGCAGGTGCTGGTAACACGGCGGGCACAGGACGCTTCTGGTGCCATGCGCCTGGTGGTTGCCGATTACGCCCCTGCAACCCGCCGATGGAGCAGGTCCTGGGAAGGCATAACGTCTGCCACCCAGGTAAAAACCTTCCAGGTAAGCGCTGTGGACCTGATAGGCGACCATAACCTGAACCTGGTATGTACCGGCATGAACAACCTGGGCGAACAGACCATGACCGTGTTCTGGCGCGGGGAAACGGGCGATGGCAGGCAAGGGCCGCGTTTTTCCAAAATCTTCGAGGATGCGGGCAATACCGTGCTGGTGGAAGCGGCCGAACGCAGCGAAAGCTACAAGATGGGCCAGACCAACGCAGACTCCTGGCCCATACTGGTATGGAAACCGGATGCGGAATCGGAGAACTTTACCGATCAGGTGAAAGAAAGCTGGGCATGGAATTTTTCCGAACGCCGTTATGTCATCATGCTGTCCGAACGCATAGCCGGTTCAAGCATAGCCAGAAAGCTGGCGGAAAGCATACTGGACGGTACGTCGGAAACCTTTGAGCAGTGGCTGGAAGGTATATGGTTTCAGGAAGGGACCGACCCCCTGTCGCCCGACGCGCTGTTTTTAACCTTCGAGCCGCGCAGTAGGACGGTGCTGTTCTCCCGCGCAAGCATTATCGAACTATATTCCTGGGAAAGCTCCAGCCCTACCCGCATGGGCTTGTACCTGGCGACCAGAAACCGCTCGGTTGGCAACCTGCGCAGGCTCATGGATGTGGAACTGGAGACTTCCGATTCGATACGGGTACGCGTCTTCCAGGACCTGCGCATAAAAGCAGACATTACCGACCGCTGGGACGGCCGCTACCGAAAACTAAGCCCGGAGGCAGCAAAAGCCTTCCGCTTGCGCCCATCGGCCGCACACAGCGAAAGTACCAATCTGGATGGCACCTGGCTTGGTCCGTCCGGCGAGCAGTTTGTGGTAACAGGATCGCGCTACCAGCTTTTTACCAAAGACGGCACCGAACACGGCGGCCTGGCTGCGTACACGCTGGCCGACTCGACGCTCCTGGATATGAGGGCCGTAACGCTTAACGGCCAGCCATCCAAAGCTATGCGCTCGTACTTTCTGGCTATGAGACAAGAAGGTGAAGACAAGGAATCATCGACTACCGTGATGGAACTAAGCCCTGCCCGGGTAGGCATAGAAGGCGCTATGCCCGCAGACGGACAAAAGCTCACCCTACGGCGCGAGTAAGCACGCTTAACGCCGGAGTATCACGGAGAGCCTGCAAGCGGCCACGCTTCGAATCCAGCATCCTTCAGTTTTAGCAGCGTATACTGTCCGTTCTCACCGGCCGGGACATAAACGATGAATATGTCCTCACCTGTTTGGTCTTTTTTTGCCGACAGTACTGG
>JAKQNL010000183.1 GCA_029565815.1 Spirochaetota bacterium
GCCGGCTGGTCGCTGCGCCAGCTTATCGCCGAAGGCTTAGGCGGCGTACCCGACAAGATTACCAGCGCCCCCGCAAAGCACCTGTCTACCCTCATCCAGCAAATGGTCAACTTCTTGGGTATTCTGCAAAACGAGTGGGCAGGTGCCCAGGCTTTCTCGTCCTTTGACACCTACCTGGCTCCCTTTGTAAAAATAGATGCCATGACGGATGCAGAGGTAAAGCAGTGCATCCAGTCCTTTATGTTCGGGGTGAACACGCCAAGCCGTTGGGGCAGCCAGGCTCCGTTTACCAACATCACCCTGGACTGGACCTGCCCGCCTGATCTAAAAGACAGGCCGGCTGTGGTGGGCGGGGTGGAGCAGGCCTTTACCTACGGCGACTGCCAAAAGGAGATGGACGCAATAAACCGGGTGTTCATCGAGCTTATGCTGGGCGGCGACGCTGACGGCCGCGGTTTTCAGTACCCCATACCCACCTACAACATTACCAAGGAATTTGACTGGGACAGCCGCAATGCCCAGCTCCTGTTTGAGATGACGGCAAAGTACGGAACGCCGTATTTCCAGAACTTCGTCAATTCCGAGCTGGACCCAAGCGACGTGCGCTCTATGTGCTGCCGCCTGCAACTGGACAAGCGCGAACTGCGTAAACGCGGCGGCGGCCTCTTTGGCTCCGACGAACTAACCGGTTCCATCGGTGTCGTAACCCTTAATCTGCCGCGTTTAGGCTATCTGGCCGACGGCAAGGGGGATTTTTACAAACGCATCGATCGCCTGGTGGACCTGGCTGCCCAAAGCCTGTCCATGAAGCGCAAGGTCTGTTCCCGTCTCCTGGAAGGCGGCCTGTTTCCCTACACCCGCCGTTACCTAAAGAATTTTGACAGCCACTTTAACACCATAGGCATAGTGGGCATGCACGAATGCTGCCGCAACTTCATGGGCAAGGGCATAGACACGCCGGAGGGTAAGGCTTTTGCGCTCGAGGTGCTGGATCATCTGCGCAAGCGCATGGCGGACCTGCAGGAAGATACCGGGGAGCTCTTTAACCTGGAGGCGACTCCTGCAGAAAGCACCTCCTACCGCCTGGCCAAGCACGACAAGAGCCGCTACCCGGAAATAGTAACCGCAGGCGTCGACGAGCCGTACTACACCAACTCCAGCCAGCTGCCTGCGGAGTTCACCGATGACCTGTTCGACGCGCTGGACCACCAGGAAGCTTTGCAAAGCCGTTACACCGGCGGCACGGTCTTCCATATGTTCCTTGGGGAAGCTGTGGAAGACTGGCGGGCGGTGCGGGACCTGGTTAAAGCCGTGTCGTACCGCTACCGCATTCCGTACTACACCGTGTCGCCCACCTTCTCGGTGTGCCCGGTGCATGGCTACATATCCGGCGAGCATTTTTCTTGTCCAAAATGCAAGGCAGAGAAAGAAGCCCGTATACGGGACGAAATAGCGGTACTGGAACGCGAACTGGCGGAGAGCTGATGCTAAATGATAATTGCCACGGAGGCACGGAGGACACGGAGATGTAGGAAGATTGCGGGGAAGGTCGCAGAGCATCAAACGCGGCGACTGGGAGGCCTTTTGGGAAGTGCTTGTCATCCATCCCGAAGGGAAGTCGGCGTTCATGCAATGCTTTTCTCCGCGATCTCTGCGTCTCCGTGGCTAGGTTTTTGAATAATTACCCTGGGAGAGGAACTATGGAACAGAGAAAAATGAAGGAACAGAAGCTGGCCGAGCTCAAGGCTAGCCTACTCAGCGTTGAAGGCAGGCCCACCGAGGTATACAGCCGTATTGTCGGCTACTACCGCTCGGTACGAAATTGGAATGCCGGCAAGCGGGAAGAATTCCGCCACCGCGCGGAGTACGCATTCCCCCAGTGGAATGCCCGGGCGCAGGCATCGCTGTCCGGCATGAACGCTCAAGCGCAAAACGGCCCTGTGGAGGCCAAGGCTGCTGGCGCAAGCCAACCCAGCCAGAAAGCCCGCGCATCTGGCTACATCCTGTTTGTGCGCCGCTCATGTCCGAATTGCCCGCCGGTGAAGGAATACCTGGGCTCTTCCAAGCTCGCCGGCGCTCTTATGGACACGGACACCGAAGCCGGATTGGACATGGCCCGGCAGTACGAGGTACTTGCTACGCCCACAGCCATCCTTCTGGACGACAATGGCAAAGAGCTTTCCCGCTGCTACACCAAAGCCCAGCTGATGGCCGAACTGGCTCCGCTAGCCCGGGAAGCCGTGCTGGCATAAGGCTAGCGTTATGTCTGCCGGTACCATCGGCTTTGGCCTACAAAAATCCAGCCTCATCGATTACCCCGGCAGGGTCGCAGCCGTTGCCTTTCTGCCGGGTTGTCCTTTTGCCTGCCCCTACTGCCATAATCCGGAGCTTGTTTCCGGCGTTGATGACGACTCCCTGTACAGCTGGGCGCAAGTACGCACCCATCTACAGGCCAGGTTTGGACTGTTATCCGGCTTGGTATTTTCCGGAGGCGAGCCAAGCATGCACGACGAGCTCGGGGATTATATCGAGGATGCACGCGCTTTGGGCTATGCCATAAAAGTGGACACCAACGGCTGGAACCCGGATGCGCTGCAAACACTCAAAGCAGATTATATTGCTATGGATTTAAAAACCGACCCGGCGCGTTATATGGAACTGTGGCCCAATGCCCCGGCCGACGCATCCGATCGCATCGAGCAAAGCCTTGCCGCTATCCGGGCGTCAAAAACAGCCTACGAAATACGTATTACCTGCGCGCCTGGTTTTGTGCGCCCGCACGATGCACAAGCTATGGCCGCATACCTACAGCCACAGGATACCGTGCTCCTACAGCGATACCGTCCGGGCCGTGTCCTGAACCCGGAATGGGCTGATACGGTGTCGCCCTATAGCGAAGAGCTGATGAACACGCTTCTTTCCGTGTTCACCCAGGCCGGCATAAACGCTCGGATACGAGGGGCTTAGCCCCGCATGCGTTAGCCGGCCATGAAATTTCCTTGCGTTGATTTCCACACCCACCTGGATCTGTACGACGACCCGTCTGCCGCCGTCGCGCAGATAGAGTCCCAGGGCATACTCACGCTGGCTTCGTCGATGGATCTGGCCAGCTACCGCGTCAACCGCGAGCTCAGCGCACGGTCCCGCTTCATTATACCCACCTTTGGGATACACCCGGCCCGATCTGGCTCCTGTTTTGACGAGACGGAACTAGATATGGCGCTCAATAGCTCGCCAATCCTGGGAGAATGCGGGCTCGATGCGCTGTGGGTTACCGACGTTCCAATCCGGCGCCAGACACAGGTTTTTGAGCGCATCCTCGCTCACGCCCATGAGCGGGGAAAATACTGCGTGGTACACACTAAGGACGCCGAAGAGAAGGTTCTGGACATGGCCAAGGCCTTCCCCCGGGCCAGGCTGGTCATCCACTGGTATTCCGGTTCCGTTGCCACCTACAAGCGTTATCTGGACATGCCCTTCCTGTTCACCTATGGCTGTGAACTGCGCTACTCGGCACACATACGGGAGCTTTTATCCATGACGCCTCTAGAGCGCGTTTTGCCCGAGACCGACAACCCTGTAGCCGAGCCTTGGCTTGGCGGTACGACTGACGAGCCCATGCTTATCCGCCGAGTGATCGAGGATATCGCTCGGGAAAAGGGCTTTGAGGCTGAGGATGCTGCGGCTACCATGGCGGATAAGGCCCGCCACATCCTGTTCGAGTCGGGTGTGGTTCTGCCTGCTTAGGCTTGCGACGAAACGCATAAAAAAAGCCGGCCAGGGGTGGCATCCCAGCCGGCATCCGCATCCCGGATAGGATTGCGGTGTTTTTTTAAGCTGCGTACTTAGTCTTCTTCTTCCTCGTGCGTCTTGAATTCGGCTGCCGCTTTTATGACATCCTCGGCTATCTTGCCCGAAATCGGTGCGTAGTGGTCAAACTCTACCTCAAAACCGCCGGTGCCACTGGTCATGGCG
>JAKQNL010000185.1 GCA_029565815.1 Spirochaetota bacterium
ATAGAAATGTGCTCGCGCGAGCGCATGCTGGAACTGGAACCAAAACTGAACTCCGATACGGTAGGCGGTTTGTGGGTTCCTGGCGGCGGCATTGTGGAACCATACCGTTTTGTGTTTTCGCTCATGGAAAGCGCGAGTAAAAACGGTGTTAGAGTATTAACCAATTTTGAACTGAGCGCTGCGGCAAGAACCGGCGAAGCGTGGGGCCTTCGGGCAAAAGACGGCCGGGCGCTGTCGGCTCGTTATGTGGTCAATGCTGCAGGGCTGTATGCGGACCATGTGTCGGCGCTGTTTGGAGCAGAGAAATTTTCCATTAAGCCGCGTAAGGGCGAGTATTACCTACTGGATCGCCTGACCAAGGCCCGACCGGACCGGGTGGTGTTTCCCGTGCCCACAAGCGTGTCCAAGGGCATGCTCATTATACCGACCGTAGAGGGCACCGTGCTCATCGGCCCTACGGCGGACTCGGTAGAGCACAAGGATGACCTCGGCACCACGCGGGATAACCTGGAGCGCATCCTGTCCAGCGCTCGATCCATGATTCCGTTAATATCCGAAAGCGATGTTATTACCAGCTTTTCGGGCCTTAGGCCGGCCATGGGTGAAGATTTCTTCATTGCAATGAGCGCTATCGTGCCGGCTTTCGTTCAAGTTGCAGGGATTCAGTCTCCGGGCCTTACGGCTAGCCCGGCTATAGGCGAATATGTAAAAGACCTGCTAAAAAAAGCCGGCCTTGTCTTGCGTGAGAAGAGCGATTACGACCCGTTTGTGGGCAAGCGACCGCACGTGAAAGATTTGTCTCCCTTTGAGGTTGACAAGCTGTGGGCAGACGATCCGTCGTACGCGAACATGGTGTGCAGGTGCGAGAAAGTATCCGAGGCGGAGATTGTGCAGGCGGTGCGCTCGGGCCACACCACGCTGGACGGGGTGAAATATTTTACCCGCGCGCAGATGGGTCGCTGTCAGGGCGGTTTTTGCACCTACAAGATCATCAAGATCATCATGCGCGAAACCGGCATGAGTTATGATCAGGTAACGAAGAACGGCGGCCAAAGCCGCATGCTCAAGGACGCGCTATGAAGGAGCTTGCATTCGACGCTGTGGTCATAGGCGGCGGGGCTGCTGGCATGGCCGCAGCACGGGAACTGGACGCAGCTGGTTTGTCCTGCGCGGTGGTGGAACGGGAAGAAAGCCTTGGCGGCATACTGCTGCAGTGCGTGCACAACGGCTTTGGGCTTATCGAATTCAACGAGGAGCTATCCGGGCCGGAGTTTGCCGAGCGCGTGGAAGAGTCGCTGTCCGGAACCAAGCTTGCAGTTTTTACCGGAACTACGGTTATGGAACTGGATGCGCATACCGAAACAAAAAGCCTGTTCTGTTACTCGGCTCGTTTTGGCGTGCTTCGCCTGAACGCCCGGGCCGTAGTGTTAGCCATGGGCTGCCGCGAGCGTAACCGTGGGAATATACGCATACCCGGCGACAGGCCAGCAGGTGTGTATACAGCGGGCCTTGCGCAGCGCCTAGTCAATGTGGAAGGTTACATACCCGGCAAGGATACGGTCATCATAGGTTCCGGTGATATTGGTTTAATCATGGCGCGCCGCATGAGCTGGGTTGGCTGTAAGGTTCACGCGGTGGTAGAGATTCTTCCCTATCCGTCCGGGCTAACTCGAAATGTGGTCCAGTGCCTGCACGACTTTAACATTCCGCTGTATCTGTCGCACCTGACAACGCGCATCATCGGCAAAGAACGGGTAGAGGGCGTGGAAATTACACCGATAGAAAATGGCGCCCTTGTGCACGAGAAAGCATTTACCATAGCCTGCGATACGGTGCTATTGTCGGTTGGTTTAGTGCCGGAAAACGAACTGTCCAAAAGCGCTGGCGTGGAGATCAATCCTATGACCGGAGGAGCTCAGGTGGATTCCATGCTCATGACCACTGTGCCGGGTTTATTCGCCTGCGGCAACGTATTACATGTGCACGATCTGGTTGACTACGTGGTCGAGGAAGCGCGGCGTGCCGGTCGCAATGCGGCACTGTGGCTTAAGGGCGCACGTCCTGGTTCGGAGGTACGCGTAAAAGCCGGACCGAATGTGCGCTATGTAGCGCCTGGCCGTGTTCGCATCGATGCCGACAACAAGCTGTATTTTAGGCCCCTGGTGGTAAAGAATGACGCGCTTTTAGAAGTGCGCCTGGACAACCGGGTGATCATGAGTGTAAAGAAAAACCATATCCAGCCGTCAGAAATGCAGAGCATTGTGCTTGGACCCAAGGAACTGCTTGCCGCGCAGGGCATGCCGGATTCCGTTTTGGAAATTTCTTTACGCTAAGGAGGACACGATGAAAACCGAATTGACCTGCATCACCTGTCCCCTTGGTTGCTCGCTCAGCATAGAGCGCGAAGCGGATGGTTCGCTTACGGTAAGCGGCAATCGCTGTCCGCGCGGCATACGCTACGCAAACGAGGAGCTTCTGTCGCCTAAACGCATGGTAACCGCAACGGTCCGCGTGCTTTCAGGCTCCGGCGCTGGGCATGACCGCTTAGCATCCGAGCTCATGCATGAGCGCCTGCCGGTCCGGACTAGCGCGGCCTGCCCCAAAGAGCTGGTGCCGGAACTGCTGCAAGAGTTATATAAACTTACTGTGAATCTGCCGGTGCGCCGAGGCGATGCGCTCTTGTCAAATTGGCGCGGGTTGGGCATAGACGTGCTGGCTTCGCGCACGCTTGGCTGATTTGGCGCAACCTCGGCCGCCTATCTTGGTCTAACTAGTGGTCCGGGATTTCCGGCGATAAGGAGCTCGTCTATGGCATCCCAGGTGATACTTGCGGTCATACCCATTGTCGGCATAGTGATGGGCAGCGTGGTGGTGTTTTTCTACCTTTTGTGGACCCATCGGGAGCGCATGCTCATGATAGAGCGGGGCCTGTACGAAACCAAACCCTTTGACCTGACTACATTCAGTCTGCTTGCGGGTATTCTTCTTACGGCTGTCGGCTTTATCCTGAGCCTGGTGTTTGTGCTTATTGCAGGCTTTTCATACACGCTTTTGGGAGGCCTTATTCCTCTGGCTTTGGGTGCCGGCTTTTTGGGCTTTTTTGGGTTGCGCGCGCGCCGACGGACCTGATGAGCGGACACGATCCGGAACCGTCGGATGACGAGCTGGTTTCGCGCGTGCTGGACGGAGACCGGAACGCGTTTGGCGATCTTGTGCAACGCTATCAGGGGCGCATCCTTAGGCTTGGCTGGGGTTTCTTTCACAACCAGGATGCTGCCCAGGATTTTGCCCAGGATGTGTTTCTGAAGGCCTACGCAGGTCTTGCTTCTTTTAGAAAGGCATCCAGTTTTTCCACCTGGCTTACGCGAATAGCCTATAACGATGGCATAAACGCACAGCGCAAATTCGGTCGCTACCAAAGCATGGATAGTGAGCCTGAAGAAAACAGGCTACTGTCGCCAGAGGACGCATTTCTTGTGTCCGAGTCGGTAGCCGAACTGCGTTCTGCCATGACACGCCTGCCGGAGCACTATGCCGTATGCCTAGACCTGTATTTTCGCGAAGGAATGAAGTACGAGGACATAGGAAAGGTTACCGGATTTCCGGTGAATACCATCAAGTCGCACGTATTCCGCGCAAAGCGGGATCTGCGTGTTGCCCTGACAAACGGCGGAAAGGAAGGCTTATGAACTGCGAAAGATTTCTTAACTACGTTGATTCCCTGGAGCCTGCCGAAACGTCGATGCCTGCCGCGATGGCCGAGCATGCGGCCGCTTGCCCTTCGTGCGCAGATGCCCTGGCTACCATGCGCCGTTCCATGGCCTTGTTGCGTACGCCTTCAACGTTTGCGCGTGCGGATATCGTTTCGCGCGTCGGCGCGCTCTTGCCCTTTGTCCAGGCTCCGCGCAGGACGGTTGCCATGCGCAACTGGGTGCTTGTGGGTTTGCTCATTATGCTCGGAATGGTATTTCTGCCGCTTTTATCCGATTTTGACGCGCTGACAGCGGTGTACGGAAGCAGTTTCACCCTGCCCGTCGCGCTGGTACTGGGTCTTGTATTATCCGTGTACGCGGTTGCTTTTGTCTTTAGTAACGCAAGCGAGCTGGCCAGGCGATTGCGCCCCGGCCACGCCCGCTAGTCCCGCTGTATCAGGACCTGGCGCGCAACATGGTTTGAGCCTTTTTGTAAGAAAGGCTTCTCCATGCCCACTCCAGCGGACCAAAGCGCATACGGCGTAACCACACGCTACTGAACGCAAGATTGAGCGCGTAGACGGCTGCGGTGGTTCCGAGCAGTTTCATGGGACCCATGCTGTCGTACAAGCCCAATCCGGAGCCGCAGAATATAATGCAGCACAGAATGGATTGCCCGATGTAATTACTGAGGGCCATTCTGCCAGCTAGTGCTACGGGCAGTGAAAGTTTTCTAAACCATTGGCTGCGCGTTAAAAGAAACACGCTTGCAGCGTAAAATCCTGTCATGCCCAGATTTGCTAGCGGAATCATGAACGCCCCTGCAGGGCTTTCGGAGAGCAAAAATCGAGCTGCGCTAAAAGTAAGGCCTAATGCGCCACAGATAGCGGCAAATCGGCCCAGCCAGGGAAGGCTATCCAAGCGCTTAAGCCAATCGGCTTTTCCTACATACAAGCCTGCTAGGAACATGGCAAACGCAAGTGGCCCCTGGTAGATAAAAAGTATCGCAATGCTTTGTGGAAATTCGTACAGCCTAAACGCGACGGTATCCATAAAGCTGCCGGAACCAAAAACAGCTCCAAGAGTTTTCAGGTATTCATGCATGCCTTCGGCTGTGAACGACTCGATTACGAATTCGCCTAGCACGATAATGGCGCATCCGATGAGCAGAAACACGAAGAACCACAGGGCTATGGTTTTTGGTTTTGCATTTCTGAACAGCAACAGAAGAAAGCCCAACACTGAATACAAAACAAGGATGTCTCCCTGCCACAAAAGAAGGTGATGGGCCACGCCTATGCATAGGAGAATCAAAAGCTTACCTAAATAGAAACGTGCAAACGGCCGCTTGGATTGCTCCGCCCGCTTCATCTGGACGGCAAAGCCTAGTCCGAACAAAAACGAAAACAGGGTAAACGTTTTTAGGCTGAACACGTATTCCATGATGAAATACGCAAGCTTGTCGACGAAGCGTGCCGAATCTTCCATGCCGCTTATCAACGCTGATCCGCCAAAACTATAGATGTTCACCGCCAGTATCCCGAACAGGGAAAGCCCCCGCAGAATATCGAGGGCATCTATGCGTTCGCTGGCAGCTACCGGCCCAAGGGTAGTTTCCCGTAAGCCGCTTATCATACTCGATTCCATATATCCTCCCGCGCATGGTGCGCATGCGAAAGGATGCCGCATGTGTTTGCTTTAGTCGTCCAAAACGATAGGCTTGTACCTATATTGACGAAAACTAGCTGTGTACCTATTACTTGCAGGCATGCTTATAGCTCTTTGTTCAGCCGGATGCACGGTATGCCTAGTGTTTTCGCTCATCGTGCTTACAAGGCCGGCCGATGTACGAAGCCCCCGATTGTGGCTAGCTGTATTGTTTGCCGAGCAGTTTTTTGCATACGCAAGCGGCTTGTCCGATGCGCTTCTAGGACCAGAGCTTGTATCCGCGCTTGTGGCTTCGCTTGA
>JAKQNL010000188.1 GCA_029565815.1 Spirochaetota bacterium
AAGGGCAATGAGGTGTTCGCGGCCGGCCAGCTGGATCAGGACGGCTATGTTGCAGAGCTGGAAATAGCAGCCCGCGGCATGGAAGACGCTGTTCCTGCCCTTGAAGGCTTCCTGGATCGTGGGGACGTGTTGATACACAACCACCCATCCGGCGAGCTGCAACCAAGCAGTGCAGACCTGGAAATAGCATCGCGCGCCGGCCATCACGGTGTCGGTTCCTTCATTGTAGACAACGATGTACACGAGGTGTACGTGATAGCGGAGCCCGTGCGCAAACGGGCCCTTATCGCATTGAACCCGGATCAGCTTGCGTCGGTTCTGGAGCCAGGTGGAAAACTGGCATCACGCACCGGCAATTTTGAGAGTAGGCCCAGCCAGGTTGAGCTGGTTCGGTCGATCACCGATGCGATGAACGAAGGCTACATACTGGCAGCGGAAGCTGGCACCGGCGTGGGCAAATCATTCGCGTACCTGGTGCCGGCCTTTGCCTGGGCTGCGCGCAACGGCGAACGCGTCGTCATATCAACGGCCACCATCAACCTACAGCGCCAGCTGATGGACAAAGACATTCCGCGGGTTGCATCCATTTTCAAAAAGCCCCTTAAAGCCGTGCTGGTAAAAGGTAGGGGCAACTACCTGTGTCAGAACCGCATGCGCGAAGCCCTCGACGAGGAAGGCTTGTTTGCGGAAGTCGACAGCCCGCTTAAAGCGATAGAGGCGTGGTCGGAAAGCAGCACCACAGGCGACCGGGCAGACCTGTCGTTCTGGCCGGAGGACGCACTGTGGAGCCGTGTGTGTTCGGAGGCAGACGATTGCCTGGGCATGCGATGCGCGTACCGAGAACACTGTTTTGTATTGAGCATGAAGCGCGAATCTGCCGACGCGGATATCATCGTAGCAAATCACCATATCCTGTTTAGCGACCTTGCAAGCAGGGCAGCCGGCAGTGGCTACGAAGCCGCCGCGGTGCTTCCTCCGTATAACATGATCATTTTCGACGAAGCCCACGCCATCGAATCGAGCGCTACCAGTTTCATGTCTTCCGAGCTTGCAAAATTTTCCGTATACCGCCAGCTAGGCCGGCTGTACCGCGAACGGCGCGGACACAAATTTGGGCTTATCACCAAATTGCAGAACATAAAAAACCTGCCACCCGGCGTGCTTAAAAAATTTCCCGATTGCTCCGATGCCGTGCGCTCGGCCAGCGACAGGGTGGATCTTGCATGCCTGGACCTGCTGGGCGATGCGTTGAACTGGAGGCTTACCAAAGCCGAAGAAAGCCGGGCAGCCAAACTCTTTTCTGCGATGGGCGAGCTAGAGCGGGCGGTGTTAAGCATAAGCGAACTGTTGCATGATGCGCTGGACGCAGTGCCCGAAGAATCAAGGGCAGAGCAAGCGGTGAGCGAAGCTGGCCTTGCCCTTATGCGTTTTTCGGAACTGGCTGCATTGTGCGCAAAATGGCGAGAGTGGAAGGAAAACCAAGACAGCATTTTTTGGATGGAAAAAGCTCGCACCAAAGACGGCGATTCGTTTGCGCGTTTGTATGTAACGCCCCTAGACATCGGTGCAATCATGAACGAATCGGTGTACGAGCCGTTTAGGTCGATACTGTGCCTGTCTGCGACGCTGTCGGTCGGAGGACGCTTCGATTTCTGGAAGAACCGTGTAGGTCTTTCCCGCAGCGACCACCGGGCCCTGTGCGCGGAATTCCCATCCCCCTTCCCATTCCACAAAAATGCCCTCCTTGCAGCAGCCGACGATGCACCCATGCCCGATGCCCCCGGCTGGCAGGACTGGATAAACAGCGCTGTGGCTAGGCTGATCGAAGCATCGGGCGGACACGCACTGGTCCTGTTCACGTCCTACACGAGCCTGCGTAGCGCATGGGATGCAGTAAAACCAAAGCTGGACGCGCTTGGCATATCGGCCTTCCGCCAGGGCGACGACGAACGCTCCAGGCTCATGGAAAAATTCAAGGCGGACATATCGAGTGTTCTGTTTGCCACCGACTCGTTCTGGGAAGGCGTAGACGCCCCCGGGGATACGCTCCAGCTGGTCATCATGACCAAGCTGCCGTTCCGCGTGCCCACCGATCCGGTGCAGATGGCCCGCTCGGAAGCGATAGAAGCGCGAGGCGGAAACTCGTTCATGGATCTGTCCCTACCCGAAGCGGTTATTCGCTTCAAGCAAGGTTTTGGCCGGCTTATACGGCACTCCGATGACAGAGGCGCGGTGGCCGTGCTGGATGCTCGCATTCTTAAAAAACGCTACGGCAAACTGTTTATAGAATCCCTACCGGACACCAAGACATCGTTCAAAGAGCTTTCGGCTATCGCACACGACATTCGGGAATTCTTACTGCGTTAGGATACACAACGCTTGATGCGCACTTGTGCCAATGAGCGCTCTTTGTTTACACTCATGCAATGACGATATGGGCAGATGCAGACTCCCTAGCCAGAGAGGCTAAAGAATATATAGGCAGGCGAACCAGAGTCGCCGACGGGCAAGACAAAGCGGAAGTGCGCGCTGTATTCGTAGCCGATAAGCCCATCGGCTTGCCGCAAGGAAAGCTCGTAAGCCTTAAGCGCGTGGAACAAGGCACAGACGCCGCCGACACGCTCATATGCGAAAGCGCCATACCCGGAGATATTATTGTAACCAGAGATCTGCCGCTTGCCGCCAGAGCGCTCGGGCTTGGGCTTATAGCCATCAACGACCGCGGCGATCGCTGGGATGAAGGCACGCTACGCGAACGGCTTAGTTTGCGCGACCGGGCGATGGAGCTACGGCAACTAGGGCTAGCTCCAGCCATGCAAAGCGGCAAAAGCTACGGCCCAAAGGAAGCCCAGGCCTTTGCACGAGCCTTAGACAAGGCTATACACGACGCCTTGAAAAAGCCTCTTAGCTAGTCTGTGCGTATTTTCTTATGAGGTAATCGTAACGCCAGCGTAACTGTGCGTGCTTTCCCAGCGTAAAGGGCGTGAACCTGACAGGTGAAGATAGTATCGCTATCAGCCTGGCCTGCGAATCCAGGGACAGTTTGTACACCGATGTCTTATAGTACATGCGCGACGCCGCCTCAATTCCGAACACGCCCTTACCCCACTCTGCCCACATGAAATACAGCTCCATAATGCGAGTTTTTGAAAGCATGGCTTCCAGCTCAAGCGTTATGATA
>JAKQNL010000203.1 GCA_029565815.1 Spirochaetota bacterium
TGGGGGCCGCCGAGGTGACAGTCACCGCAGGCGTGGTCGGCGTGGTTGTGGGGACAGTCACCGCTGGTGCTGGCGTGGTTGTGGGGACAGTCACCGCTGGGGCGGTCGGTGCAGGCGTGGGCGTGGTGACAGTCACCGCAGGTGCTGGGGCCGATGCTATCGGAGAGCTTAGGGAGTAGCCGAGTTTCTTGAGTTCTTCTTCGGCGAGGAGTCTTGGGTTGTAATCGGGGTCAACAGAACTGGACACAGATGGCGGGCTTAGCTGAAGTGCGCTTCTGGGTTCGCTTGCCCGTATGCGGGCTACCCTGCCGGACGCTATATCCAGGGAACGGGCGGCTTCCACCGACAGCATCATAAAAATGCCGGTTTTTTCTAGGCCGCTGGTAATGATTACCGTAACCTTTTTGCCGTTATCAAGATTTTCAATCTCAACGGCGGTATTGCGCGCAAAGGAATTGCATGCGGCATACAAGCCCGAAGAAGGGAAATCGCCATAGGAGCCCATCATGGCATTGCCTTCCCAAGTAGTTCCGGACGCTGCGACAGCGATGGCGGCTAATCCCAGGGCAAGCACGGCTATGGTATTTCTTAAACGCATATTCCCCTCCAGATAGTCGGAAAACCAGCCCTCGTGAGCTACTTTCAAAAGTCTGTCACTTTTGAAAGAGCCCCGCGTTACAAACCCAGCGCCTGGGTGGCTAGAATCATGCCGGTTTTCTTGCCGGCCACTACGATATCATCCAGTAAGGAGCTTGGCGGCACCAGCGGTTTCACCGTGCCACGAGTCAGTTCCTTACCGGAATTGTCCATATAACGATACTCACAGACAGCCAGTTTCCATGACGAGCCGTCTTCAAGAAAGCTGACCCATACGAGCAAAACCCGGTCCACATACTCGCCAAGCGTTTCTGCGTTGGGAAGCCAAGCCAAGAATTCATCGCGGCTTGCAGCCTTTGGCCGGACATCCATTCCCATCATGCCGAACTCAAAGAGCTGATCCAGCACACCGTCCAGCACGCTCTCCGGCAAACGCAGCGGGCAGCTTTCCGGGGCTGAAGACAGTAAAAACACTTCCACTGTCTGGGCTGAGACCGGTATGCATGCAAACGCGCCGGCAAGGGCAAGCGCAAACAGGATTTTTTTCACACGGTTTTCCTTCTCCCTCTGGGTATCGGTAGAAACTGCCGCATGGTTTAGCAAGCTGTTTTCATCTAATCGACTCATCTTGCTCCCTTAGCTCGATTCATGGTAGACACTTGATGCGCGGACAGGCCCTGTCCGCGTATATCCAGGGCGGAGGCTGTATGGAGTACTATGCCGTTCATGTGTGGACCGGCAAAGAAGACGAATTCGCCCAACGACTGTCCAAGCTAGAATTGTTCGAAGGCATGGTATTCGTCCCAAAACGCACGCTGTCCATACGCCGCGCCGGAAAAATCAAAAAAATTGAACGGCCTATTTTTGGCGGCTACGTGTTCCTGGGCATAGACTCCGATGGTCTAACCAACGAGCAACGCTGGGCGCTCCGCCGAAGCAACAACTTCATGCGTATCCTGCCAAGCACCCTGTCCCCCCAACCTATAGGCGAGCAGGACTGTCGTCTTATAGCCCACTTCATGTCGTTTGGAAAGGCTGCCGACGTATCCAAGGTCATGTTCGACGACAACGACCGCATCGTGGTCCTTGAAGGAGCCCTTAAGGGCCTGGAAGGCTCGATTGTTCGGGTAGACCGAAGAAAAAGACGGGCTAAAGTGCAGCTGGACATGTGCATGAACTCGTTTTCCATCGATCTAGCCTTTGAAGTCATCGCCAAACCAGAAAAAGAAGTACATAATCCTAGCTAACAAGCACTAGACTACCACTGAATCGAGATCAAAAATATGCCGATACCTCGAACGGACGTTCTGTCGCCGCACGCGATACGACAAAGCCGGAGGTAAGCCCGCATGGCCGAACAACATGCCCGTATCTATATTGTAGGCGCCGGTTTTGCCGGCCGATCCATAACCAGGGAAATAAAGCTTCGGGGCGCTTTGGGCACCGTGGTCGCTTTCATGGACGACGATCCGGCCAAAATAGGCCGCCGCCTGGAAGGCATCCCGGTACTTGGACCGATTCGCGACGTTGCAAGCCTATTAAGCAGAACCCCTGCCGACGAGGCTATCATAGCCATACCCAGCGCAAGCCGGGAACTGCTCCGTGACCTGTATTTTACGCTCAAGCGAGCAGGTTTCCAGCGCATACGCATACTGCCGGACATTGCCCAGATTGTGGAAGGCGACGCCCACATAGTCCAAGCCCGAGAGATCGACCCGCAGGACCTGTTAGGCAGGAGCCCGGTTGCGGTTGGCCTTAAAGCGAGCATAGCGTGGCTGCGCGGTAGGCGCGTCATGGTTACCGGCGCAGGCGGTTCCATAGGCTCGGAATTGTCCAGGCAGCTTTTGTCCGCAGGCCTAGAGCGGCTGTACTTGTTCGGGCACGGCGAGAATTCCATATACCAGATAGACCGCGAGCTTAAAATACTGCAGGCAGGCGGGGTTGGCGAACACACGGCCATAGTGCCTGTCATAGGCGACCTTAAAGACGGGGAGCACCTGCTGTGGCTGCTCCAGCGGCTTAAGGCCGACGTAGTGCTCCATGCAGCGGCGTACAAACACGTACCCATGATGGAAGCCAATACGGTTGCAGCCATACACAACAACGTGTTCGGCACAAAAAACCTGGTTGACGCAGCCCTTGCGGCTGGCACACGGCGTTTTGTGCTTATCAGCACCGACAAGGCAGTACAGCCTTTGTGCGTATACGGAGCAAGCAAATTCCTGTCGGAGCGCATCGTGATGGATGCCCAAGCTAAAGCCGGCCAAAATCAGGCTTTTATGAGCGTGCGCTTTGGCAACGTGCTTGGATCGCGGGGGTCCATCCTGCCGCTATTCCGAAAGCAGATCGAACAGGGCGGCCCGCTTACGGTAACGCATCCGGAAGCCAAACGATACTTTATGACCATTCCGGAAGCATGTTCGCTGGTCTTGAAAACCGGTGGCGTCGGACAGGGCGGCCAGTCCTATATCCTGGATATGGGAGAGCCCCTGTACATACGCGAACTAGCCGAACAGGTCATACGCTTTTCCGGGCTGGAACCGCACAAGGATATCGCGATAGAGTACATAGGCTTGCGCCCCGGCGAGCGCTTGGAAGAAAGCCTAGTTGGACCGGATGAAGAGCTCGCGGGCACCGAGTATCCGAAGATCAACCGGCTTACGCGCACAGGCCCGGCCTTCCCTACAGAGGCTGCCCTAAAAGCGCTTAAGCGTACCTGCTTTCGGGAGAGCGGAAGCCTAAACGATTATCGAAACCGCCGGACGCTCCGAGCGGAGCTAAAGCGCTTTATACCCAGTGTTGAGGAGGTTCCCGGTGAGCCAGAATACTGATTTCCTACCCTTTGCCCGCCCCCAGCTTGGTATAGAGGAAGAAGAAGCCGTCCTACGCATCATGCGTTCTGGCTGGCTTACCACCGGTTCGGAAACGCTTGCGTTCGAAAAAGAATTTGCCGAATTTGTGGGCGCAAAAACCGCCCTGGCAGTGAATTCCGCTACCAGCGGCCTGCATCTTGCCCTGGAAGCCGTCGGTGTAAAACCAGGTGATACGGTTATCACCAGCCCATACACCTTCGCAAGCTCCGCCGCCGTGGTTCGCCACCTAGGAGCAGAAGTCCTGTTCTGCGATACAGCACAGGATTCCTACAATATCGATCCTGTCGCCCTGGAGCGCGTTCTAAAAAAATCTGGGAAGGTACGCGCCATCGTGGTGGTGCATATAGGCGGCCTGCCCTGCGACATGGACGCTATCCTCACCCTTGCACGCATGTACGGCTGCGCGGTGGTCGAGGACGCAGCGCATGCGTTCCCGTCGCTTACGGACAAAGGCTATGCAGGAACCCTGGGCGACATAGGCGTGTATTCGTTCTACGCGACCAAAACGATAACCACCGGCGAAGGCGGCATGATAGTCAGTAACAATCCGGCCCTCCTTGAACGCATGGCCCGCATGCGCATGCACGGCATAGACCGGCAGGTGTGGGACCGATACACATCCAAGAAGGCCAGCTGGGTGTATTCCGTGGTGGAAGCCGGATACAAATATAACCTGCCGGATATACTGTCCGCCATAGGCCGCGTTCAGTTGGCAAAAGCAAAACGCTTTTTGGAAGAGCGAACAGCTATCGCAAAGCGTTACGACCAGAGTTTTTCAAGCATTCCTTGTCTACAGCTACCGCCTCGAGGAAAAGGCCACGCCTGGCACCTGTACGCGCTACGCGTACATCCATCCGCTACAGGCATGAACCGCGACCAGCTGGTGGAAAGCTTGTCCGCACAAGGCATAGGAAGCTCGGTGCACTTTATACCGCTCCATACCATGCCGTACTGGGCTACGCGCTACACGCTTAAGCCAAGTGACTTTCCCAATGCCCTTAACATGTTCGAGCGCAGCATAAGCCTGCCCATCTGGCACGGCATGACGGAAAGCCAGGTAACACGGGTAATTGGAGCAGTTAATGCGCTTGCCTCGAAAGCTGCATCCGGCACAGCTGCACGGCATTCATGAAACAAAAAGCAGATGGGCAATCCTACCAGCTTAGGCGGGTATCGGATTTTCAGGAAGACGACATGGTGTGGGTCGGTACCATACGCTCGCCTTCATCCAAAGGCCAGGTGTCTTCCGTTTCCATTCCGCACCTCAACCGAGATTATAGGAGCATCGTAGCGGACAACATTCCAGGCAGTCGGATTCTTTCCCTGTCCGGAGCCTCGGTGCCCGTCCTTGCCGCAAACCGGGTGTCATACAAAGGTGAACCGATAGCCCTCATAGTCGGCCCAAACCGACAACGGGTTGCAGAAGCCGTGCGCTTATCCAAAGTTGTCATCGAGGAAGAAAAGCCAGAGCTTGATTTCGAGTGTTTTGACAGCGGCCGCGAGATTGGCAGAGAAACGCTTGTCCGAGGGGATGCAGAAAGCATCCTTAAAAAGGCTGATACCGTGCTGCACGCCGAGTACCGAAGCTCGCCTCAGGACCACTACTATCCGGAGCCGCAAGGAGCCGCGGCGTCTTTTGATTACGACAAACTGGTGGTGTACACATCGACGCAATGGCCCTTCCAGGTTCGCGATGTCGTGCAATCGGTGCTTGGCGTTAAGCCTGATGAAGTGATAGTGCGCCCTACCCTGTTGGGTCCGCACCTGGACGGGAAACTGTGGTACCCATCCTTGCTTGCAGCCCATGCAGCCATCGTCGCCCGATTGTGCAAAAAGCCGGCTCTGCTACTTCTGTCGCGCGAAGAAGATTTTTTGTACACGACCAAGCGGACGCCCATGCTGTGCTCTGTGCAGGCATCGATAGACGAAAACGGGAAACTATTGGCGATGGACGCACGCGTGGCGCTCAATATAGGCGCGTACGGTCCTTTGGCTAAAGCCATACTCGAACGTTCCGTGGAAACGCTGTCAGGCATGTATGCATGCGATCATGTACGCATACGCGCGAGTGCCGTATCCACCAACCTGCCTCCTATGGGTGCTTTTGCTGGCCTTGGGGCAATGAACCTGTCGTTTGCACGGGAACGGCTTGCTGACGAGTGCGCTACTGCTGCTGGCTTGGACCCTGCCCGATGGCGCATGGAAAACCTTAGGGGCAGCGCGAAAAAGAAGCAAACAGCCTGGACGGAATTGGAACAAAAGCTTTTGTCCTCTAGCGATTTTGGGCGAAAACATTCGGCATACGAACTGATGCGCAAACGACGGGACGATCCAAAACGGGCTAGCGGCTTCGGCATAGGACTGGCCTTCGCTGCCCAGCCAGGAGCGGCAGAAACCCCGGGGGCGGGAGCCAGGGTTGAGGTCGAGTTATCAAAAGATCTCCGACTGTCCATAGCCACCAGCGCGCTGCCGGGAACCAGCGGAACGGCTCAGGTATGGAAGGCGGAAGCCGCAAACATCATCGGCATAGACGAAGCGGCCGTAAGCATAGCGCCTGTGAGCACCGACATGGTTCCCGACTCAGGTCCTGCTTCCTCTTCCCGCGGCGTAGCCATTATTTCCAGGCTTATCGTGCAGGCCTGCGAAACCATACGCGAACGGCGCTTCCGCGAAGGCTTACCCATACGGGTAGCAAAATCCCACCGGGCCAGTAAAAGCCAGGTAGGCGATTATGGATCCTGGGCGGGAGCCGTGGTGGAACTTCGGCTGGATCCCCTGGACAGGAGACCCATCGTGCGCGGAGTCTGGATAGCAGCAAAAGCCGGACGCATACTGTCCCAAGCCAGGGCGGAGGCATCGCTTGCGCGCGACGCGTCCGTTGCCATAGGCCTGTGCCTGGCCGAGCGTCTGAACTTGAGTACACCGGCATCAACGCCCGAATTCCTAGGGTATCAGCTGCACAGGCTCAAGGATAAAATGCCCATCCACGCCTTTATGCTGGATTCGCCGGAACAACCCTATCCGTCGGGCATAGGCGAACTTGCGTATCTGACCATTCCGGCCGCATACGCAAACGCGATGGGCCAAGCTTTGGACCGGTCGTGGAACACGTTTCCCGGCACGCAGGAAGATAGTTCCCTAAAGGAAGCCGAATGAATATCAGTTTTAGCCTGAACGGCCGGGACATAGGCCTGTCCGCCAACCCTATGGAACGCCTGTCGGATCTATTGCGCGACCGGCTTGGCGTACACAGCCTCATGGTGGACTGCGGTTCCGGCGCCTGCGGTAAGTGCGTAGTGCTTTTGGACCAGGAAGCAGTGCCTTCTTGCCTGGTACCGGCGTTCCGCATCCGATCCCGCTCTGTCATGACCTACGAAGGTTTTGTTGAAACCCAAGCCTATGCACTGGTTATAGAACATTTTCTTAAAAGCGGGGTCGAGCTGTGCGGCTTCTGTGACGCAGCCACCATACTTGCGGCCGGTTCCCTTATTTTAAAAGCGCAAGCAATACTCGAACGGGAATCCGGCAGGCTTGGTTTGGGTTCAGGCGGGCAAACGGAAACCAGCGAGATAAGCGAACGCGAAATTGTAGAAACCATGTCATCGGTGTATTGCCGGTGCACGCCGCCACGGCTGACATTGGACGCAGCAAAAAGCGCCGTCGCAACGGTGCTTGGAAAAGGGAGGGGCCGTGCGGCTCGTTGAAGAAGTAGCCGCGCCAGCTACCATACAGGAAGCCACCGCGTTTATGAAACGCCGCCCAGATTGTGTGCCGTGGGCCGGTGGAACCGTCCTGTCAACCGACGACGATGCATGGCCGCAATCCGGCCCGGTTCCGCTTATGGATATACGAAACTTAACCGAGCTTAAAGGCATTAACCGGTCATCGGTGTATGTCGAGATTGGCTCGGCAGCAACCCTCAACGCTATCATTCGCTTGCCCGGCGGCCTGGGCCTTGGCATGCTTAGGGAAACCTGCCTGTCGGCAGGAACAGCCTTTACCCGTAACCTTGCAACCCTTGGCGGCAACCTGTGCACCACGCACCGCTTCATGTCGTGCATGCCGGTACTGTACTGCATGGATGCTTCGCTTGAGCTACGAGAACACGGCGCCCAGCGCTGGTATGGCCTTGGAAGGCTGGTGGATGAGAACGGCAAACCGCGCCCGCTGAACGGCGCACTCCTTACCCGCGTGCGTATTCCCCAGGCAAGCTGGAGTACCTGGGCGGTGCGGCCGATAGGCACTTACCGCTATCCGCATCCACAAGCCGCTACCTTCGCAGCCGCCGCACGGTTCGAACACGGCGCGCTGGCCGAACTCCGTATTGCTAGCGCCGGTTCCGTGCTGGTCCGGGAACGGGCTATAGAACTATCACTTGTAGGGAAAAAACTTCCCTTACAAAACCGCGATGTCGAAGACTTCGCCCAAGGACTACTAGACAAGGCTATCGCGCTCGGATCCGCAGGCGATTTTGCAGAACGTATTGCTGGCCTTGCTGCCGCATTTTTGGACCGGGCTCCGGAGGAAGCGCTATGAGTGGAACCTTGTATCTAGTACCCGTCCCCATAGGAGACGGCGATCCCTTGGACGAACTACCTCCAAAAACCATTAGGCTGGCCGCTTCGGTTTCCTATTTCATCGTAGAGAATATCCGCTCCGCCAGGCGCTTTTTGTCCAAGGTGATCAACCAGGATGCGCTGGACATGTCCGCCATGGTGGAACTGTCCGAGCACACGCCGGAAGAAGCGCTGGCTGGCATTTTGGCGCCGCTGCGGGCTGGCACGGATGCCGCCCTGATTTCGGAAGCAGGATGCCCGTGCGTGGCGGACCCCGGCTTCAATCTGGTTGCCCAGGCTCATACATTGGGCATACGGGTAGTTCCGCTCACCGGCCCCAGTTCCATACTGCTGGCCGTTATGGCAAGCGGATTGGGCGGGCAGCGTTTTTCGTTTAACGGCTACTTGCCAGCAGACCCGGCAGGCCGAGCAAGCGCCCTAGCCCGCCTGGAAGCCCGATCGGCGCAAGAAGGCAGTACCGAACTGTTCATAGAAACACCCTACCGCACCGATGCAATGATAAAGTCCATGGGAGTATCATTACAAGCCGACAGCTTGGTATGCGCAGCCGTGTCCATCAGTACACCACTGGAATCGATATACAGCGCAAACGCAAGCAGATGGAAAAAAAATCCGCCTGCACCGGGAAAACAGCCGGCTGTGTTTGCGCTCAAGGCGTCGCCTTGTAGTAAAAAATTGACAAAAAAACCGCCTGCACAGCCGCATGCTTCAACACGGGGTAACAATTGAGCTTGACTGCCGCAGTAAGCCGTTTAGACTGGATGTAGTATGAGTGAAAAACAGCCTCAAGAGCCTGAGTCCGCTTTGCCTACCGGGGAACCTATAGCGATCAACCAGTTTTCCAGCGCGCGCATGGGCCTGGTGCCCGGTTCCAGCGTCCTAAAAGTGGACCGCTATGCGGTAGCCTGCATACCGTTCAGAATGAGCTTAAGCGGAGCAGTCCTCCTTACATCGTTTTCCCCGCAGGAACTGACCCTTTTTATGCGCTACACCAATACCATAGCCGGCCTGAGCATAGCCTTCCAGCGCGCGGACGCTGCCCAAACCCATAAAATATTTGCCCGCTGTACCATAAAAAGCATTGCGCCCATGCGCGGACGCGAGTCGGTTGGCCTTATATCCATCGCGTGGAAACCATGCCCGCCGGACCTTACAACCACCCTTGAAGAGTACCTCCTGATGCTGGAGCGGCTTAAAGTTGAATATGACGACTACAAGGGCAAATTGATAAAGCTCGATCCGGCTAACGCGGCCCTCCTTGGATACAATAACTATGCGGCTATCATCCATGGGCGCGAACAGGTAAAGGTAGCCGCCTTTTGCCTAGCTTCCGACCGCCTGGACTTTCTGGTTCCAAAAGACGGTCCCGAGCTGGTCCCAAAAGCAATGGCAAGTGTAAAACTGTTCTTCCGCAGTTTTCAGTTTGTCGTAAGCGGCATACTCTCCGATGTGCAAAAGCTTCCAAACGGTGCACAGAAGGCCATACTGTCCCTAAACTTTTGCCCGGAGCTGGTAGATATACTTGAGCGCTACCGCTTTCACGAGCAGTTTAGCAGCCAAAAAACCAGCATTGCCTAGAGCTCGGCCCAGGGCAACGCCCAGGGCAGATCTCTAACCTGCCAACGCAGCCAGCTTTTCGCGTATGAATTCGCTCTTTTCCCGTAGGCCAATAGGCCCAGTGGCTATCATGAGCACATTCGGGCGCTGTGGGTCCAGCTTCATCTTTTGGCCAGATTCCCGCATAAGGCGCAAGAGCCGTTCCACGGAAACCTTGGCTACCTTCATGAACTCTACAGTTACATAACCTTTACGTTCCCGTAGCGATGCTATGGCCAGCTTCTTACACAGGATGCGTATTTCGGCAAGCGCTAGGAGGCTGGAAACTTCTTCGGGCAATGGACCAAAACGGTCTTCTAGCTCGGCATACAGGGCTTCAAGATCGTCCCGACTCACTATCGATGCTATCTTTTTATACACTTCCATCTTAACCGCGCCCTGGCTTATGTACTCTTCCGGTATAAAGCCGGAGTACTCAAGCTCCAGGTAGGTTTCCTCTTCCTCGCTGTATCCATCGTCGGACAGCCGGGCTACCGCTTCGTCCAAAAGCTTTAGGTACAGGTCAAAACCCACCGAGTAGATATCGCCAGACTGCTCCCTTCCAAGAAGGTTGCCAGCGCCACGCACTTCCAGATCCTTCATGGCTATCTTGAAGCCGGAGCCAAGCTCGGTAAAGTCCGAGATGATCTGCAGGCGCTTCATGGCTAATTCCGACAGGGCCTTGCCGTCCGGATAGAACAGGTATGCGTGGGCCAGGCGATCGGAACGGCCTACCCGTCCGCGCAGCTGATACAGCTGGCTGATGCCGTACATGTCCGCCCGGTCTATGATGATAGTATTCACGTTCGGTATGTCTATGCCGTTTTCTAT
>JAKQNL010000224.1 GCA_029565815.1 Spirochaetota bacterium
GTGGCTCCGTGGTCTGATTTTCCTCTATGCCCTAGCCAATAATGCCCAGTTTCAAAAGCCCATCGTACACAAACTGTATGGACAGGCCGGACAGGATGAGGCCCATCATGCGTTCAACCACGGACACGCCGGTTTTGCCCAGCACTTTTAGGATAAGGCCGCTGGAGCGCATGGCCAGGTACTGTATGGCAAGCACCGGCACAATGGCAGCGAACAAAAGAGCCGTAGCCACAGGCCAGGACATGGGGCCGGATGCGTAGAGCATAATGGTGGTTATGGTGCCCGGGCCGGATATCATGGGAATGGCCAAGGGAAAAACGGCAACCGAGCTTGAGTCCTGCTCTTCCTCTTCCTGGGCCGAGCTTTTAGATCGCTTTGGCTGTCCAAAGAGCATTTCCAGCGATATAAGAAAGAACATAACGCCGCCGGCGACGTAGAAGGCTCCGGGGCTTATGCCAAAAAAGGACAGAAAAAAGCGCCCGGCGGCGGCAAACGCTGCCATAATCACAAAGGCAACCGTGATGGACAGGCGCATGGCCTTAAGGCGATCCGGTCGGTCCAGGTGGGAGGTGGCGGACAGGAACAGGGGCACTATGCCCACCGGGTCCACCACAATGAGAATAGTAAAGAACATCTGTAGGTATACGGCTATCATGGCCGGAGCATACAACGGCTTTAGCCAAGGCGCAAGCAAGCCTTACAGCATGCCCTATTCCATGATTGACTGTAGGCTCAAGGCTTGCTATTTTTCATCTGTCAAAACAGTCCCCGAAGGCGGGGACAGCCGGTATCCGTAAGACAAGGGTTTTATCGATGCCCATCCCTATCCTAGGAGCACACTAATGAGCGCAGGCATAGAATTTACGGCCAGCAACTTTTCGGCAGAAGTGGAGCAGTCCACCCTGCCCGTCCTGGTGGATTTTTGGGCCGAGTGGTGCAATCCGTGCCGCATGATAGCTCCGTTCATCGATGATCTTGCAAAAACCTACGCGGGCAAGATAAAGGTGGGCAAGATCAATGTAGATAACGAGTCCGAACTTGCAACCCGTTTCAACATCGTGTCCATACCCACCCTCATCGTGTTCAAGGACGGCCAGCCTGTCATGCAAAAAGTAGGAGCTCTGCCCAAACAGGCCATAGAGGCCATGTTCAAGGATCTTCTTTAGTAAACCTTACGGGACGTATACCTCGTCGCTGTTTACCGCGCCGGGCGTTGCCCCTTTGGTTGGCACTATATGCCAGTCCGAAGCTGCGTCGCTGTCCAGCCCGCTGGATAGCCGGCACAGGGTGCGCGTCGAGGTGGTTCCCGTTGGGCGGAAACAGTCTTCCGGCGCTACCAAAGCCCCCGCGGCAAGCCACATAGCCGCCGCGTTTATGGCATCGGCCCGGGCAAGCATGGCCGCAGTACCAAAACCGCGGTATTTTTCATCAGAAGCGCTGGTCCGGTCGGAGTATAAAAGCGCATCCTCGTATGCCCCCATGGGCGACAGGGCTAGGCTTACAGCGCCGTTGGAACCCGGTAGGCCTCCACCATCACCCCGGTACCAGAAATCCCACGCTAGAGTATTCGCATCCATGCCGCCGGACTGGTCCTTTGCATCCAGCTCGTCCTTTTCCAGCGGGTTTCCAAGCGGCTTTAAGTGCAGCACCACGTAGTCACCACTTTCTACCAGCCGGTTTGGAAACACATAGCGGTGTTCGTAATCGTTAAGCGAGCCGACCGCACAGCACAAACCTGCCAGATTACCGCCTGCAAGCACACGGAACTCCACCCAATCCGGCCGGGTGGATGAGCCTTGGCAGAGTATTTCGTTAATAATTAACCGAGCCGGAGACTCGTTGTATCCCCACAGGGGAACACTGAAGGTGATACTGTTACCCGCCTCGTCTTGTGCGCGACCATCCAGCATACAAGGCTTACCGGGCGCCACAATGCTTGCAAGCGTTACCACAATGCAGTCCGGGCTGTCGCCGTACTCGCATGCGCTTGCTGCTTCGGGCTCGCCGCCATTATGAAGGAGATAATCCTCCGCCGTAACCGTAACCGCTTCGTCAAAGCGAATAGCCACACTATCTGCATCCGTTAGCTGCCAGCTAAGCAGCGCAGGCGGGCTTAGGTCGCCAGGCTCCTGTGGGCCTGGATCCAGTTCCGGGATACAGGCGGCCATAAGCACAACGGCCGTTGCTATAATGACTCCATGAATACGCATAGCTACCTCCGTAAGCCCGCTGTTGGGGCGTACGAAAACACTACGCGCAAAAAAACGGCACAGCATGCGAACGCTGATCATAAATTCATGCTATACTCGCGCTATGAACATACTGATAGCCAACGACCACGG
>JAKQNL010000247.1 GCA_029565815.1 Spirochaetota bacterium
CGGATGTGGAAGGTGTGTTTCAAACCCATGCCCATGACGACCACTTTGCAGGCCTCCCGACGCTTGCGCGCAGTGATCACCGCATCAAGTACTATTCGAGCGCCCTGGTTCGCGCATCCGTTACCAAAAAGGCTTGTGCGCTCATGGCCATACCGGAATCGCGCTTCGCAGGCTACTTTGACGCGGTTGACTTAAGCCCAGGCCGCTGGAACGACCTGGACGGTCTTGAGGTAATGCCCCTACAGTCGCCGCATTCGGTGGAAACCTGCGCATACTGTTTCCGGGTGTTTGGACAGGAAGGCTACAAAAGCTATGCTCACCTTGCGGATATCATATCCTCGGAGAACCTCCTAAACCTCATAAGCGCCAACCGGGACACGCTCGATCAGCACCTGGTTTCAAAGACCATGCGCTCCTACCTGGAGCCAGCCGACATAAAAAAAGTGGATGTGGGCGGCGGCAGCATTCACGGATCCTGGAAGGACTTTTTAGGCGATAGATCCGGTGTTATTTATTTGTCGCACCTGTCCAATCCGCCGCCATCGGAATCTGCGCAGGTTGGAAGCGTCGCCGAGTTTGGCCAGCAGAATGTGCTTATCCCAGCCCGACAGGATTACTATCTGAGCGCGGCCGCCGCGTACATACGCGCATGCTTCCCCGAAGCTCGGGATGCCGACCGGGCAGCCTTGCTCAACTGCTCCACCGTAACCGTACAGCCTGGACAGATACTCCAAAACCCCGCCGAGCGCATGGATCACGTGCTCTTGTTGGTATCCGGGGTGGTTGAGCTCTTCGATACCGAGCGCGGCTTAAGCAACATGCTACCGGCCGGCACCTTTATGGGCGAACACTCCGCCCTGTCTGGAACGCCGTCGGCTCCCGGCTACCGCGCCGTGAGCGTAGCCACCTGCCTGTCTATACCGGCGTCTGTGTACCTGCGCTTCATCGACCGGAACTACGGCGTGGAAGAGACCGTGGAGTTCCACGAGCGCATGATGGAGCTCAAATGCTCACGGGTGTTTGGCGACATGATCTGTACCGCCATCAGTTCTGGCCTGGCTCGCCGTATGCGTCGTTTTACCCTGCAGCCCGGCGACCGCATCGAGCCGGACCCTGCCGAGCTCATCCTGGTGCACCGTGGCACGCTCATGGTGTTCCTGGCCGAGGCTCCTGTTGAGCGTGTAGGACCTGGCGGCATCTTCGGCGAGGAGGGCGTTCTGTTGCGATCTTCATCCATAACCAGCGCGGTTGCCCAGGACGAAGTGCAAGCCTACGCAATCCCAACCGACGCCCTTGAACGCATTCCGGCCATCGAGTGGAAGCTTCTGGAAACCTACGAGCGTAGGATCAACGCTTTCGGCGCATTTATGTCCTAGCGGCTCTGTGCCCCGAAGCTTCGTGGCACAAGATAAAAAAAGGCGGCCCTTTTGGACCGCCTTTTTGATTCATGCAGGTTCTGAATCAGGGAACGGTGAACATGAAGATGTCCACATCGGTAGAAGCGCTTCCTCCAACCAGGTTAGCGCCAAAGGGCGTGCCAAAGGGAAGACTGCCCTTTGCCTCAGCGGCAGCGAAGGTGTTGTCCGCTTCGTGGCTGTCGTTTTCGGCGGCCAGTCGGGTTCCGTCGGCTACGTTGGCTTCGATGATAGGTGAATAACCGATCTGGATAGCGTAGTTGCCGCCACGCTCGTCGTAGGGCATGATTACGGCAAAGTAGGTCTTGCCGCTTTCGAGTGGTGCCATCATGGTGTCCAGGTAATCATAGTCTTTAGAGGCAACAAAAAGGTATTCGGTTTCATCCTCGTCGGTGGTTGCCGGATCATCCTG
>JAKQNL010000030.1 GCA_029565815.1 Spirochaetota bacterium
AACGGCGTTGCCATAGACGTGTTCTCAAAACACTGCGGGCTGGCCGGCTTACGCATTGGCTGGCTGGCTTCCAGGCGGGCAGACATACTGGATGCGGTTGCGCAGGTGAAGGACTACAACTCGATATGTTCATCGGCGCCAAGCGAACTGATAGCGGAACTGGCCGCGCGGAATATCGACAGGGTGCTTGGGCGCAACCGGGGCATAGTGCACCGCAACCTGGCGCTGTTAGGCCAATTCTTCGAAGAGCACAGCGACTTTGCCCGATGGTGCCCGCCGGAGGGCGGATCCATAGCGTTCCCTCGCCTGTCCGACGGCTCCGACGCGGAGCTTTTAGCCGATCGCCTGGTGCAGGAAACCGGCGTGCTCATACTTCCCGGCTCGTTCTACGGCAGCGACCCATCCCACTTCCGCATTGGGTACGGCCGGGCGAACATGGCCGAGGCTCTGGAAAAACTGTGCCAGTGGCTGGATGCTCGCCGCAAAGCTTAATAAGTGCTACGAAGCTTGTTTGGTGTTAGGCTGGCGCGATGATGTAGCGTTTACTGCGGCCAGCTTTTTCCGTTTCCAGAACCAAGCCAGCCTTGCGGTAGGTGTACAGTATCTTGCGGGCCCGCTCGGCCTGTATGCCAAGAGCCAGGGCAAGGGCTGCTGCATCGAAGGGTGTAGGCAAGCTGGCAGGCAACAGGGCAAGCCACTGGGCTTTACAGTCCAGCGATCTAGTCTCCAGCACCCGTAAGAGCCGGCGTGTTACCACTTTATCACCTCGGCGGTTCCAGCTTGGATCCTTCTGCCGGCTTTCCTCCACCTCAACCAGAACCGCATCCATGCGCAGGTTTGGAAATGCTACAATGGAAGGCGCATGCACCAGCTCGTCAAAAATCGACCAAAAATCACCGCGCTTTGGGCTGGTACGGCTACTGAGCTGTCTGCCCTGCCCGTCCAGCCGCTTGATTATGGTACGGACCCGCACCGGATACACCAGCCGTATGGGCATGACGCAAGCCAGGTTTACAAGCTTGGTAGCAATGCTGCCCAAACTGCGAGTCTGAACCTCCACCAGCTCATCCGGCAGAACCACGTCCACCACGCGGCCTTCCACCCGCACTTCCAACCTAGCCTCTGGACTATTAGCCGCGTACATGCGCTTAAGCTCGTCATGGAGCGCAGTTTCCGCGTACATGCCGATGCCCGGATGCTCGGCCACAAGGTCCGAACCCAGATGATTACCGCTGGCTTTCATCAGCTCAGTATGCATCAAAACCCTGGTGACAGTCACCGGTGTCCAGTTCCGCTTTCCAGCTTGCATAAGCTGCGGGTGTCGGGCCATGATGCGCCATGATACTGCCCGATTTGCCGGTTTCCAAACGCGTAAACGATATTGTGGACGCACTAACGCAGGGCAACCTGGTGCTAAGCGCGCAAACAGGTTCGGGAAAAACCACGGTGGTGCCGCCGTATCTTGCAGAGCACGCCAGCATAGCTGGCCGCATCCTGGTGCTGGAGCCACGGCGCTTGGCGGCCCGCGCAGCAGCTTCCAGGGCGGCGGCTCTTTTAGGCCAGGAGCTTGGGCAAAGCGCAGGCTACTCGGTGCGCGGAGACAGTAAACGATCAGAACGCACCCGTGTAGAATATATAACGACAGCCCTCTTCCTTCGCCGTGTCCAGGACGACCCATTTTTGGACGGCGTGAGCCTTGTGGTATTCGATGAGTTCCACGAACGCTCTTTGGTAGCGGACCTGTCGCTTGCGTTTTCACTGGAGGCACTAAGCGCACGGCCGGAACTGCGTTTGGCTATCATGTCGGCAACCCTCGATACCCAACGAGTGGCCGCGCATCTTGGCGCACGCGTGCTTGAAGTAGCCGGAAGAACTTTCCCGGTGGACCTTGCATACCGAGCGCCACAAAGCCCAGAACTGCAGCACAGGCTGCAAGCCGGCGCACAAGCCGTATCCGAAGCTCTTGCCTCTGGCGAAGGTGACGTGTTGGTATTCCTTCCGGGCGGCCGGGAAATAGCCGCTATAAAAAATTTACTGGCTAGTCTACCCAGCACAGTTTCGGTGCTAAGCCTGGACGGATCCATGAGCCTATCGGAGCAAAATGCGATTATCGCTCCCCCTTATGATGCGGGTAGAAGGGTCATCCTTTCTACCAATGTAGCGGAAGCAAGCATTACCGTGCCGCGCATCACGGCGGTAGTGGATCTTGGCTTGAGCCGGTTTTTGGAATGGGACGAGTCTTCTGGTATGAACCGCTTGAACACCGCGTGGTTGAGCGAAGCAGAGGCGGAACAACGCCGAGGCCGTGCAGGCAGGCTGGAACCTGGCATCTGTTACAGAATCTGGTCGCAATCCGATATGCTGATCCCACAGCGTGAGCCGGAAATACTTCGATCCGACCTGTCTGCCCTTGTGCTTGAATGCGCTTACCGAGGCATCATTAAGCCGGCTGCCCTGCGCTGGCTCGATAGGCCAAAAGATGGAGCATGGGCAAGGGCCATGAAGCTTTTGCGCTCAAGCGCTCTACTGAACAGCGCAGGCACGATAAGCGCTCGTGGCCGCATCGCGGCAAACCTAGGAACCGACCCGCGTTTCGGCGCCGCAATCGCAGCTGCGCTGGAAACAGGCCAGGAAGCTATGTTCCATGCTGCAGCCCTGGAGGCTGCCTTGTTCGCAAGCTCATCCCGTCGGGCATCGAGCCTTACGCAGCAGGCTTGTGCCGACGAATCGGTGTTGCAAGAAGCAAACCGATTGTGCATGCGTGCAGGTTCAACTGCATTCAATAGCACGCTTGCGCTTTCGCACGCGCACCATGCGGGAGACGCTCTTGCCCCTGGTTTTCCGGACCGCCTAGCCAAGCTATGCCCCGACGGAACCTGGCTGTTTGCTTCTGGGAAAAAAGCAAAGCTTGCAGCCAGCGTGATTCTTGGTCCGCGCACCGAATGGCTCGTGGCGACAAACCTGGATGCTCTTGATAGCCTAGCCGTCATCAGAGAAGCCCTGGCCGTGCATCCTGATAGCGCAACGGCCGCCCTCAAGGTTTCCGCCATAGAAACAGAAGAGATACGCTGGAAGGGCTTATCCCTGTCCGTATGGTCGGTACTGTCGCATGGGGCCATTGTGCTTCGCGAGCGCCGCATGCAGACTGCATCCAGTGATACTATAGTTACTGCTCTTCAAATCAAGCTGGACAAGGAAGGCTTAGCGTGGCTACCCTGGGACGATAGCTGTACCCGCATCGTAGAAAGGATACGCTACGCAAGCCGGATGGGTACGCTTGCTCAAATAGAGGAAAGCGATTGGTCCGAAGCAGCTCTGTGCTCATCATTGGCTCGTTTCATCGCACCATATCTTGCAGGATCCAATCCGAGCCTATGCAAGGAATCGCTGCGTTTGGCTATCCTGGACCGGCTGGGGCAAGCAGGCCGCGCGGAACTGGAGCGGCAAGCTCCCGATACCCTTACTACGCCCGGCGGCCGCGTTCGAAAACCGAGCTATCCTGCCAACGGTGAAGCCCGCCTGGCCATGCGTATCCAGGAAGCCTTTGGCTTGATCCAAAGCCCAAGCATCTGCGGCAAGGCCCTGGTTATCGAGTTATTAAATCCGGCGGACCGCATCATCCAAACCACGGCAGACCTAGCAGGTTTCTGGGAGCGTCACTATCCGGGCATACGGCAGGAACTGAAGCGACGCTACCCAAAGCACCACTGGCCAGAAGACCCTCGCTCGGCCCTAGCCACCCGTGGACTGCCGCCAAAATCATAACAAGCAAGCAGAATCTGCTATACTTTATTAGCTTGGACTGCTGTGTCTTGAACCATTGCTTTTTTGCCCCCGCGCTCAAACATTCGTAGTCCTATGAACGCCACCGTAGCAAGCGCGGACATGGCGGATGTAAGAGGCCACACCGATCGGCTGCCGTAGGATCGAGCCATAGGGCCTGCAGCTAACGGAGCCGCGGCATTACCGGCTATATATGCAAGCGAAACCGCGGAGTTAACCCTGCTTCGGTGAGCCGGCGGAGCGTGTTCTGCAACAAAGGCGTTGCCGCTGGTTGCGCCCAGTATTTCGCCAACAGTCCACAGCACCGTAGACATAAGCACCAAGGGCAGCGAGCGAGCAAACCAGTACGAGCCGAATCCGAATACATAAAACGCGCAGGATAGCGCTATGGCGCTTAAATTACTCATGCGTTTAGCCAGGAACATCACCGGTATGGTAAGGGCAACCACGGTAAGGCCGTTTGCGCTCATCACCATGCCGTATGCTTTTGGACCGGCGTCCTGGCCCAGTATGTCTTTCAGGAATACCGGCAAGGCAAAGGTGTGCTGGTTGTATATGAAAGCTGTCAGTACCGAAGCCAAGGCGTACATCCACAGGATGGGGTTGGCCGCAAGCACCGTAAGCGTGCTTAAAACTTTTTTGCCCGGTGCTTTCGATTGCGCGCTTTCAGCGCTCGTTGCCGGCTGTGTTTCCGATTCTACATGCGATTCGGCATGCGCGCCTGTATATGGAAGGCCTTTGATCCACAGGCTGACCACCACGGCAGCTACCAGTAAAGCAAACGCGTTACCCACAAACAAAAGCCTGGGTGTCTGGTTGAATAAAAAACCTGCCACCAGGGGGCCAACAGAAAAGCCTATATTGTTTGCCCAATACATAAGCGAGAAGGCTTCCTTTCGGCGTGAAGGCGGAGTAACATCTGCAACCAAGGCGTTCATAACCGGCCACGAACCGGACAGGGCACCCATAGCCAGCGCAATTACAAAGGGCGTCGCTGCGGAAAACCCAAGGGCGGCGCAGGTAAGTAAGAGTAAAGCCGTTAGCGCTTGCAGCGTCCGTAGCACGCGGGGCCGGCCAAAGCTGTCGCCTAGCTTTCCGCCAAACACTAAGCCTATGGCAGACACCACGGACACCGCCGACATGAATACGCCGGCCTGGGCTTCGTTGTAACCAAGTTTCATGGTCAGCATCATGGCAAGAAAGGGACCAACAAAACTGCCGGCCGACACGATCAGGCGCACCGCGGACAGAGCAAATACGTCCACGGGCAATCGCTCTTTAGGTACATCGGGCTTAGTCATAAAATATTTCCTTCTGTTGCAAACCAATGCCATTCATTCTGAGCACGGAATCCTATCTTCGCCGCTATTAAAAGCAACTATCAATAATGTGGTGGACGCTCGTGGGGCAGATTGTTATCGCCTTTACCATCGGCCATTTCTTTTACTCTGCCGGCCATTGCGCGTAAGGATTCTTCCAGCCACCGTATGCGGTTTTCCTGCTCTGCCACCAGATCGGACAGCTGCGCTATGGTCACTTCCTGATACATACTGCGCGTTTCCAGTTCCTGTAGTCGCTGCGCATCGCCGTTCATGCTTCCTCCACCAGGGCCGACAGCTCTTCCCAGCGCGCAGTGCGTTCTGCTATAAGCTTTTCCAATTCGGCATAGCGCAGGCTTGCTTCTTTTAGTTCCTCCGCACCGGCTGGCGAACCGAACACGGCCTCGCAGGAAGCCTTCTCTGCTTCCAGCGCATCGATTTGATCGAGTATGCCCTCGTACTCTTTGCGTTCCGCCCAGGTAGCCTTGCGAGGCCGCTCCTTGCCATCGCGGGCGCTTGGTTTTTTAGCCGCATCGGGCACAATTCGCGGCTTAGCTTCGGCTTCAGCTAGGAGCTCGGCTGCGGCTTCGCGGTAGTCGCTGTAGCATCCGGGGAAAAGCTGCACGGCGCCTTTGCCGTCAAAGGCTATGGTCGTTTCGGTAACGCCATCCAGAAAAGCACGGTCGTGTGATACAACGATAACACAGCCGTCAAAGCCGTCTATGTAGTCCTCCAAAAGCTCTATGGTATCCACGTCCAGATCATTGGTCGGCTCATCCAACACCAACAGGTTTGGGTTTTCGGCAAGCGTCGCAACCAGCTGGAGCCGACGCAGCTCGCCGCCAGACAGCGTGGACAACCTTTGGTCGTGCATGGTGCGGTCAAAAAGAAAGCGCTCAAGCAGACGCTCAGGGTCCAATACCGCGCCGTTTCCAAGCGTGGTGATTTCCGCGCGCCTACGTATGTAATCTATAAC
>JAKQNL010000267.1 GCA_029565815.1 Spirochaetota bacterium
GCGCCTGGCTTCCATCGACGAGCGGGTAGCCCTGGAGACACCGACCGGCGTGCTCCGTTTCATGCTCGGCGAGGAAGGCTCCATAGACCTGGATAAGGACAACCGGCCGGAATTGACAGCATTCATACGCGATTTCCAGAAGGGCGACGCGTCCAAAGGAGCACTCATAAGCTTTAAGGCCAGCGATAGCCTTGCTTTGGCCCAAGGCAGTCCGCTTGCTCAAGCCACTCCTAGCCAAATCGACTCGCCTAGCCCCGTTGGCAGTGTAGTAGCCCCCGCTAGCGCTACCGCTAGCGCAAGCGCTAGTGACCGACCGGACAGCAAGGAATTCGTCGTGTTCTCCGGCAAGCGCAGCCCGCACCCCTTTGTGCTCAACGTAACCTTCCGCAACTACGCCATGTTCCGCCACGAACTTGACCGCAAGGAGCGCGAAGAGCGTTACTACCACAAGGGCGACCAGATAAGCGCAAGCGCGAACAACTCGGCAAAGCTGTGGACCTCCAACGCGGCCGCGTGCAAGGTGACCATACAGGCTTCCGGCGGCCAGAGCGTAGACCTGGAGCTAGGTGCCCCCGGCGAAGTTGCCGTCAAGATGCTCCGCTGGACCCAGGCCGAGGATTCCACCTGGACCCTTGCCCTGTACGATGTCAACTGAAGCCAGCCAAAGCCAGCATGGCATGAAGCAGTTTTTCATAGACAACCACGGATGCGCCAAGAACCAGGTTGACGCCGAAGAGATGGCAACACGGCTGACTGCGTCGGGCTGGACACAGGCCCAGTCGTCGGCCCACGCATCGCTTATCATCGTCAACTCCTGCGGCTTTATCGAGGATGCTAAGAAAGAATCACTGGGCGCGCTCTTATCCTGGAGGGCAGCTTACCCGGACAAGCGCATTATCTTGGCCGGCTGTCTTGCACAGCGCTACGCAGAGCAGCTGGATGGCGATTTACCGGAGGCCGACTACATATTCGGTAACGGCGACTTGAGCCTTGTGCCACAGGCAGCAGACAATGCGATGGCCGGCAAAAAGGGCGTTAACGCTCCTCCTATAAAAGCATACCAACCAGCCAGGCGAACAAACCTTATGGGTTTTCCGCGCATGGCATACTTGAAACTAGCGGAAGGCTGCTCCAATCACTGCGCGTTCTGCGCTATACCCATCATACGCGGCGAGCTGTCCAGCCGCGATCCAGAGGACGTGGCACAAGAGCTTAGGGAACTTGTCGCATCGGGCATTTATGAGATTTGCCTTATCGGCCAGGACCTTGGTTCCTACGGCATAGACCGCGCTGGAAGCTCCCTATTGCCCCAGCTTCTGGAACACATACGCAACATAGACGGAGACTTCCGGGTGCGCATGCTGTACATACACCCGGACCGTTTTCCGTCCGGCCTTCTGGATGCATGCGCACGGGACAAACGCATACTGCCTTACTTCGACATTCCATTCCAGCATGCTTCTACTCCCATTCTAAAAGCCATGAACCGATCCGGCAACGCAGAAAGCTACATGCAGCTGGTTAGCGAAATACGGAAGGCCCTACCCGATGCGGTCATACGCACAACCTTCCTCCTTGGCTTCCCCGGCGAAAATGACGAAGACCTACGCGCACTGTTGGACTTTCAGGCGCAGCTACAACCGGACTGGCTTGGCGCATTCACCTACAGCCGCGAGGAAGACACCCCCGCCTACGGCTTTAAGGGCCGCGTTCCAAAACGCATAGCCGTGGCCCGTAAACGCATGATTGAACAAGCACAAGAAACTATAACACAAACAGCGCTTAGCCGTTGGATAGGCTATCAGTGCGACGCGCTGGTGGAAGAGCGCATAGAAGGCGAGGATCTGGCCATAGCTCGCGGCCCCATGAACGCCCCCGATGTGGACGGGTCCATAGTCATTGTAGGCGGAAACCTGAAAGCGGGCGACATTGTGCCGGTGCGGATCGAAGCGGTGCGCGGCGTAGACCTAGAGGCGGTGTGCCGTGGCCCTGCCCGCTAGCAGCCTGCCTCCATACCTGCATGGCCTCAATCCGGAACAGCTAGAAGCGGTTGCCCACCAAGGTAGCAGCCTCCTTATCCTTGCAGGCGCAGGCTCGGGCAAAACCCGCGTCATAACCACCAAGATAGCCTACCTGATACGGGAAAAAGGCTACCAGCCTGAGTCCATCCTGGCCGTTACCTTTACCAACAAGGCGGCCGCGGAAATGCGCCAGCGTGCATGCGCGATAGAACCTTCATGCGAACGGGCAAACCTGCGCACCTTCCACTCCTTTGGCGCATGGTTTTTGCGCAGGAACGCTACGGCAGCCGGCCTAGATCGGGACTTTAGCATTTACGACGACGACGACTCCACAACGCTTGTGCGAGCTGCCATGAACAATCTATCACGGCCAGAGGCAGCCCGCCTTGCAAGCTCCATCGCAAAAGCCAAGGACTTAGGTCTTAGTCCAGACGATCCAGGCCTGGAACGGGCATTTGCAGGCGTTCGGGAATTCCGCCGCTCCTATGCGGAATATGAAAAGCGCCTGCGAAGAACCGGCAACGTGGACTTCGGCGACCTTATTGCCATGCCTACGCGCATACTGGAAAATGATCCTGTAATCCGAGACAGAACCCATGCCCGATTCCGTGTAGTCCTTGTGGACGAATACCAGGACTCCAACGTTGCCCAGTTCCGCCTCTTGCGCGCTCTGGCCGGCCCTGCTTGCTACGTATGTGTTGTAGGCGACGACGACCAGAGCATATACGGCTTTCGCGGCGCAGAGGTCAGGAACATACTGGGCTTTGAAGAAATTTTTCCTAACACAGGCATCATCAAACTGGAACGCAACTACCGATCCTACCAGTCCATTTTAGACGTTGCCCAGGCTGTGGTAGAGCGCAACGAAAGCCGCCTTGGAAAAGAGCTGAAAGCCGAGCGCAAGGGCGGACAAAAACCCGTGCTTGCGGTGCTTGCAAACCAAGACGAGGAAACCGCATACTGCGCCAGAATAATAGACGCACAGCTGCGAAAGGGCCGCTCGTTCTCGGATGTGGCCATACTGTACCGGACCAACGCGCAGTCGCTGGCCTTTGAGCGGGCTTTCCCGCCCATGGGCATTCCATACCGGCTGGTAGGTGCGTTGCGCTTTTACGAGCGCGAGGAAGTAAAGGACGCCTTGGCGCTTTTGGCTCTTGCGTCCAACGCGCGCGACGAAGTAGCGTTCCGCCGCATCATAAACAAACCTTCACGCGGCATCGGCGAAGCAAGCCTTGAGCTTTTGGTATCCGCTGCCCTTTCATCAGACGGGAACCTACTGGACGCCGCGGAACACGCCGAACTGAAAACCCAAAAAGCCCGAAACGGGCTTGCCGCTTTTTCGCGCATCATGCACGCGCTGGTAGCCAAACTCGGACCGGCAAGCGAACCGGGGCAAACGGATACGGAGATAAGCGCGCCTTCATCCCGCGAGCTGTCCCTTGCTCCCGTGCTCGAGTGGGCCGTACAGGAATCCGGCCTCCTAGCATACCACCGGGACCAGGACGAGATAGCGGGCAGCCAGAAAACGGCCAACTTGGACGAGCTACAAAACGCAGCTGCCGACTGGCCGGCCACCCGCAGCGGCCTATCAGCCTTCCTGGAAGCCGTGGAACTGGATCGGGCAATGTCGCAGGCGGACGCAAGCGCCGACGCCGTAACGCTTATCACCATGCACAACACCAAAGGCCTTGAGTTCCCCGTGGTTATTGCCACCGGCATGGAACAGGGCCTTTTTCCAAGGGACAACGAAGAGGGCGAACAGCTGGAAGAACAGCGCCGCCTGTTTTACGTCGCCATGACCCGGGCAAAAGATGAATTATACTTAACCTACTGTCGCCGCCGCCTGTTCCGAGGCAGAACCATGGATTACCCGCCGTCGCGCTTTTTGGCTGAAATTCCTCCAAAGAAACTGGAAACCTTTGGCGGCAAACTGGACCTGTCTGCCGTATCGGCCATGGGCAGTTGGAAATCGGGCGTTCGCGTGTACCACGACGACCACGGCTACGGCCACGTGATAAAAGTAAGCCCTGCAGGCGACTCTGGCGTGTGCGTCATGGTGCGCTTTGAAACCGGCAGCGTCCTACAGTTCTTTCCGTCGTACACGAAAAAACTCGAGATTATTAAGGATTAACCATGCACAGCGAGCTTTTAGGCCTTCTTCCGCCCATACGCCGCATACGGGGCAGCCGCTTGTACGCGCAGGACGGCCGCCGCTTTCTGGACCTGTGGATGGACGACGGCCGAGGCATACTTGGCGAACGGGAACGCAATGCAAGGCTTTTTGCGCTCAATGCCTTGGACAAAGGTTTGGGCCGGCCCTATCCGGGTTTGTATGAGAGCCGCTTTCGGGCAGCGGTACAAGCAGCCTTTCCCCACTGGCCTGCCATGCGAATCTACCGTAACGACGATTCACTTGCAGCCGCCCTGGTTCGGCTTAGCGGCAGCCAGT
>JAKQNL010000273.1 GCA_029565815.1 Spirochaetota bacterium
CGAGAATCTGCTCGTTGGTAATGGCTGCCATATTATCTTCTCCTAACTACAGGTGGCGGGCCCGTACGGGCCGCCGTATTCAAGGCGCTCAGGAACGGCAGCTATTCCGAAGCCTGAACGCCGCGAACGATCAACAAAAAACTTAGGCCTGAACCTCTGCCTGCTTTTTTTCCTGCAAGGCAACCATGGTGTACACCAGTTTCTGAACCGGGCTCTTAAGGCCGGCCATGAACATAGCGATAAGCTGGTTGCGTCCGGGCAGCTTGGACAGGGCGGTTATGGCCGCCTCGTTCATGAATTCCTTCTCTACCAGGGCGCCCTTAAGCTTTACCGGGTTTTCCTTGGCGAACTCCACGATGATCTTTGCGATCTCGTTGGTGTCGCTCTTGGCAAACGCTACGGCGGTCGGGCCGGTAAGGAGGCTGCTTACGTCGGGATACTTCTCGTTCTGGAACGCTATCCGGGCAAAGTTGTTCTTGATGACGTGGAAGGTAGCGTTCTTCTCGCGAAGCTGGTGCCTGAGGGTGCTGATCTGCAGCACAGTCAAGCCACGGTAGTCGGTAAATATGAAGTCCTGACTGTCGCGAATCTTAACCGCTACGGCTTCAATGGCCTCTACCTTGCTTGTCTGTATGTTTTTTGCGCGCAGTGCCATGATTTACCTCTCTGCCTTGGCTATAGCCACACGGACCGACGGGGTCATGGTACCGGCAAGATACACCGATTCCACAAACTCGCCCTTAACGTCCGACGGGCGCTTGCGAACCACTTCGCCCATGAGGGTTTCCATGTTTGCGGTAAGCTGGTCTGCGCCCATGGAAAGCTTGCCCACGGCCAGGTGGATGATATTGGATTTGTCCGAACGGAACTCGGTTCGACCCTTCTTGAGCTCGGCAATAGCCGCGGCTATATCGAAGGTAACGGTGCCGGTCTTCGGGTTAGGCATAAGGCCCTTGCGACCCAACACCATACCCAGCTTGCCCACGTCTTTCATCATGTCGGGCGTAGCCACGGCGATATCGAAATCGAGCCAGCCGCCCTTGATCTTCTCGATCAGGGCATCGGAGCCGACATAGGCGGCGCCGGCTGCTTCGGCTTCTTTTTCCTTGTCGGGCTTGCAGAATACAAGCACTTTCTTCTCGCCGCGGAACTGGTGAGGAAGCACCACGGTGTCACGCACCGACTGGCTCTTCTTCAGGTTTAGGCGGATATGCGCTTCGACGGTCTCGTCGAACTTGGCTACTTTGAGCTCTTTCAAAAGGGCGCAGGCGTCCTTGAGCTCGTAAGCCTTCTCGGCGTCCACTTTCTTGAGGACTTCGCGATATTTCTTACCATGCTTCATGGCTTACCACTCCACTTCGACGCCCATACTGCGGGCGGTACCGGCGATGATGCGCTCGGCGGCTTCCACGTCGTTAGCCGACAGGTCCTTGAGCTTGAGTTTTGCGATCTCGGTGATCTTTGCATGGGAAATCTTGCCGACCTTTTGCTTGTTCGCCACGGGAGATCCCTTTGCAAGGTCGATGGCTTTCTTGATCAGCACGGACGCAGGCGGGGTCTTGAGGATAAACGTGAAGGTTTTATCCTTGTAGATGGTGATGATTGCCGGAATGGTAAGACCGGCCTCCATGCTCTTGGTCCTGTCGTTAAACTGCTGACAGAACTGCGGAGCGCTGACTCCGTGGGGGCCAAGTGCCGGACCCACCGGGTGAGCGGGCGTCGCTTTGCCCGCCGGGCACTGCAGTTTAACAACCGCGGTGACCACTTTCTTTGCCATGAATGACTCCTTTCGTGGTGTCTCCCGAGCCTACAAGACCCGGGAGCCCCAGAGCGGCCTTACGGCTGCATCCAGGGGTAGCGCCCCCGATCGGGTGGATCGGAAGCTCCCATCATGCGGAGCGGACGTCCCGCGTACGGAACCCGGATCTTTCGGACCCGGCGCGCTTGTAACGGCGCGACCCTGCTGTTCCCGTGATATGGAAAGTGCCTTTCGGCACCGCCTTACATCTTCTCTACTTGCAGCATGTCGACTTCCACTGGCGTTGCGCGCCCGAAAATGCCGACCATTACCTTAAGCTTGCTCTTATCCTGACTGACTTCCTCGATAGTGCCCGTGAACGAATCGAAGGGCCCGTCGATGATCTTCACCTGCTCGCCAACCGCGAAGCTTTGGCGGGACTTGGCAGGGCGGTCGCCCTTGATCTCGCCGGCCCGCTGCAGGATGTGCCGGGCTTCTTCCTGGGAAATGGGCGCCGGTTTGTTGTGCATGGTCGCACCGACAAAACCGGTAACGCCGGTTATCTTGCGGATAGCGGAACAGGCAGCCTTCCAGCTCTGCTCGGGCAGGTCCATTTCGACCAAAATATAACCAGGGAGCATTTTTCTCGAACTGGTGCGGCGCTTGCCGTCCTTTACGTCGACCACATCCTCCGCAGGCACCTTGATATCAAGGACAACTGCGGGATCCAAGTCTCCGTTGGCCAACATCATGCGAATCACCCGCTCGATTTTTGCCTCGTAGCCGGAGTAAACATGCAGGACGTACCAGGATTTAGCCATTACGCGTACCGGCTTAGAAGAACAGGTCTATTCCCCGCACCAGGAGGAAGTCCACCAGGCCAAGGAACAGGGCAACGATAACGGTGGAAACGATAACCACCTTGGTTGAAGCCAACACCGTTTCCTTGGTGGGCCATATAACTTTACGAAGCTCCGCGTAACTATCCTTAAAAAACTGGATAATCTTCTTCATACCGGCTCCTTGCTGGCGGGAATCACAGCGCCTGGGGGACTAACCCTACCAGACAGGCACACCGCGCCCACAGGCGCGGCTCCGCGAAAAATAGGGCGGCGCGGCCGCCTATCCAATCACATTCAGGCCAGGAAGGACTCGAACCCTCAACATCCGGTTTTGGAGACCGGCGCTCTACCATTAGAGCTACTGGCCTAAGGCGCAAAACGAGCCCGTACAGGCCCGCTTCACCAGGAACGTTATTTTACTTTCGTTTCCTTGTGCATTGTGTGCTTGCGTTCCCATTTGCAGTACTTCATAAGCTCGAGCTTTTCCTGCATGGTCTTGCGGTTCTTGGTGGTCGTATAGTTACGCCTCTTGCACTCGCTGCATGCGAGAGCAATGATCTCGACAACCTGTTTTTTGCTCGCCATCGTACGATCCTTACACAAAGATTGGCCCAACGCGCACGCCGAACCGAAAAAAAAGAGCCAAACAGCAGCCATCGCAGTGCGACAAGCGCCTTGGCCTACCCGGGCCTATCCACTGATAGACAGAGAGCCCTCGAACGGATGGCGCGAAGCAACCACCGTCTTGGCCAACCCTGGTCTATCCACTGATAGACAGAGAGCCCTCGAACGGAATCGAACCGTTGACCTCATCCTTACCATGGATGTGCTCTGCCAACTGAGCTACAAGGGCGCGGAAAGCGTCGGTACAATAGCAACGGGCAGGTGCTTTGTCAAGTAGGCCGGCGCAGTTTGCGTGCCAAAGCCACGCTAGCGGATGGTTTTTCGCTTAAAGACCGCAAGCAAGGACCGGGCAACAGGATCTTTAGTAACAAACAGCAACAGACAGCCAAGGCCACCGAACACAAAAGTAGACAGCAAAAGCGGAAGGCCGGCGAACACAAAGCGGGACTGGCTGGAAGCGAACAGGCTGGCAAAGCGCTGCCCAAACAGCACAAGGGGAGCTGCTGCAACCAAAGAATAGACTAGCAGCCGAAGCGCGTAGCCAGCGGATGCGACCAGGGTTGCACCCATGCCGGGCAGGCCCATACGCATGAGCATGAACAGGAGCACTGCAGTATTTACGGCGCTCGCTATCGATAAAGCCAAGGCTATTCCCTGCCCACCCATCACACCGGACAAAGCCCAGGCAAGTAGCATATTGACACAAAACGACGCAACGCCAGCCCAGGTTGGGTTTTTTGTATCCTGGCGGGCATAAAAAACCGGCGTTATGACCCGGTTTGCAGCAATGAACACCAGCCCAAGCGAATGGAACAGAAAGGCGGACGCGGTTTGCGCAACCGAATCCGGCCCGAAACGGCCGCTTTGGAACAACACAGCCACGATATTACGGCGCTGTATAATGGAAAAAACCGCTATAGGTACCGATACCAGCATGACCCCTTCGATGGCCCGGCGGAAGCCTGCAACCAACTGCACATGCTGTCGTTGTGCCGCCCGTAGCGACAATTCCGGCAACAGCACCGTGGCCACGGACACGACAAACACGCCAAGAATAAGCTCTTGCAGGCGCAGGGAAATTTGTATGCTGGTAGCGGCTCCAACGCCGTATGCCAGGCCGGTGGACACAAACGCGTTCAGTTCGTAGGCGGCGGTTCCAACCAGGGTAGGCGCCATGAGGAGCATAACCCGTTTCATGCCCGGGTTACGAAAAGCCCTCCGTATGGACACAAAGCCAAAGCGGGCTCCGGTACGCACAACCGCAGGCAGCTGGCACAGGGCCTGCAAAAATCCGCCTACCAGAACGCCAACAGCCATGGCCCGCGCAGCGTTTGGCAAAAAACCCACAACCAGGGGCGGAATGGCCAAAAAACTCAGATTGAACAGGATTGGACCTATGCCCGTTGGAACGAACACGCCATGGGCATTCAGTATGCCCTGGAAAAACGCCGCAAGGGATACGAAAGCCAGGTAGGGAAACATGAGCCGAATAAGAGCGGCGGTTTCCGCGCTATCCGTTACCAAGGACGGGTCGCGAGCCATGGCTTCGTACAGCCGGGCTATGCCAAGCGAGCCGGCCATGCCCAAGGCCATGATGGCCAACAGGAGAAAGGTCAGAATGGACAGGGTAGCAGACAGAAACTCGCGGGTTTTTTCGTCATCGCCTTCGGCAAAATAGCCGCGCATCGTTGGGATAAGGGCAACCGACATGGCTCCTTCCGCTAGCAGTTTGCGGAACAGGTTGGGCACGTTAAACGCGGCAGAGAAAGCCTCGGCCAAAGGCCCGGTACCCAAGAGCCAGGTACGCGTCATCTCGCGGATCAGGCCGAGCAC
>JAKQNL010000290.1 GCA_029565815.1 Spirochaetota bacterium
CAAAAGCCAAGCGCCCATGGCCACAAACGGGAAATCATGCCCGCTAGCGGACTGTCCGGCTCGCTTGGTGCTGCCTTGGCACCAAGGAGGCAGCTGAAAGCGGTCTGCAGCAAAAACAGCACGGGGTATGACCAGCCGGGCAAAAATGCCATCGCAGGATAGGCCGAGCCAAGCACGGCAAGAGAGGCAACAGCCAGGTCCAGCACGAGTATGGCGAAGAGTGCGATGCGTAGGTTTCTTGCAAAGCCCAGGAATATGACAGACACGACCGCTACAGCGACAATATCCGACAAAGGCCCAAGAATGGGCAGGTTTATGAACGCGGATACCAAATCCCTGGCTGCCAGCACGCCAACCAGTACAAGGTAGCTAGTAAACTGACCCTCGGTGTCCTTGCGGCGGAGATACAGGAAGGGCACGGCAACACATGCAAGGACAAGGAGCTTGGACAGTGCCGGGGACCCGAGTGCCTGCACGAACGAGCTGATAGTCATGGGCATCCTTACTTGCGGTAGGTATGTAAGCGAAAAGTCCGGCTACTATTCGTGCCGTACTCCTTGCAAGTGTACCACGCATAAAAAAATATCGTCAAGCAAAAACGCTAACGAAAACCATCTATGCCCGCAACCAGAGCTTCCACGATGCGGCTTCTTATTCTATAATCGACACAAAACCAGCTTCCGAAAGGCATCCATGATCTATTGTGCCATCAGTATCGATTATTTATCCCAGCTGGAGCGTTCGGGCCACCGTGAGCCCAAGGCTCTTATACAAAATCTGAGGACCATGGCCGCCGATCTTGGGGGCGGAAGCGCTGCCAAAGACCAGCCTCTCCTCCTTGTGTTTCCCGAAAAAGGCCCGTTTGCCGGAATCTTGGCTGCCGAAGCCGTTCGCAGGGCTGTCGCACAGCTGGCGTCCGCTGCTCCTTCCCTTCGTGGCTTTGGCGTCTATGTGCACCGCTCGGAATCCGCCGAAGCCGCCTTGGATACTATCGCAAACATACGGGCGGTTTCGATAGCCAGAACCTACTCCATCACGGCGGAAGCCCGCGAGTACTTGTCTGCATACCTTCCGCCACCCGGAAATGACCCCTTAGCCTGGGACAATCCGCTGTACGACACCATGCTCAACGACGCCGATCTGTCAGCCATCACGGCACGGCCGGGCATAGGTGCAAAAATCATGGAAGCTCTGGGTGCCGACGACGCACGCATGGTCGTTTTGCAATCCGGAAATGCAGTCTTGTCCGCTGCCATGCTTGCCCGGGAACTGGCTAGCGCTACAGGAAACACGGTTTTGTCCATGAGCGGCAGGAAAACCAATAGCCGCCCCTATGCGCCCTTCACCGAATTGGTACAGCCGCCTTCCGACCAGGCAGACGGCGATAGCCCTGACGCGCTTGGATGCGCTTTCCGGCTGGCAGCGTTATCTCTCGGAGCACGAGGGCTTCCGGATGCCATAGCAAAAGGCTGCGAAGTATACATAGGACGAACCCTGGACCAGCAAGGCCCTGCCCTGGTGCTGTGCGAAAACACCGAGCAGTTCAGCCCGGAAGCATCCGCGC
>JAKQNL010000312.1 GCA_029565815.1 Spirochaetota bacterium
AGCCATCTCGTCGGCACTTTTCAGGTAGAACTCTGGTGACGGAAAGCGCATGCGGTTCTGGTCGCTTACCTTGCGGTTGGTGCCTACGCACAGCATGGCATCGTGGGCCGCAACATCGGACTTTTCCAGGTAGTGCACGTCGTTGGTTGCAATGAGCCGGACACCCAAACGGCTGGCCATGGGAATAAGCTCGCGGTTGACGCGTTTCTCCTCGTCCATACCGTGGTCCTGAAGCTCCAGGAAATAATTCTCCGGCCCAAACAGGTTTCGGTAACGGAGCGCTGCTTTCTCGGCATCCGCAGCCCTGCCAAGCAAAATGAACTGGGGCACTTCACCGGCTATGCACGCGCTGGAGCAGATAAGCCCGCCGTGGTGGACCTTTAAGAGCTCCCAGTCGATGCGGGGCTTGTAGTAAAATCCCTCGGTGTACGATTTCGATGACAACTGTATAAGGTTTTTGTAACCTTCTTCGTTTTTAGCAAGCAGTATGAGGTGATAGTATTTGTTGCCGCCCTCGGTGCCGGTCTTGTCAAAACGGCTTGCGCCTGCCAGGTAGAACTCGCTGCCGATGATGGGCTTTATGCCGGCTTTCTGACAGGCCTTATAGAACTTGAGTACGCCAAACATATTGCCATGGTCGGTGATAGCCAACGCCTTTTGCCCAAGGGCAACGGCCTTGGCAACCATGCTGTCTATATTGGCCGCCCCGTCGAGGAGGGAGAAATCGGTATGATTGTGGAGGTGTACAAACGACATACAGCCGGCAGTATAGCCTGCCAAAGCCCTTCCGTAAAGGCAAACAGTCCCTCGTGTTACGAAGCTTTGGGATAATCCTTACAGCCATCCGCGCTGCTAGCTCAGCCTTCCTGCCCCCCCGGCGGTTGACGCGAAAGCCTCCTATTGTCCACTATGCCAGAAGCGGAACAGCCGCAAGCAAAAGGGGGAAGCTGTGTTTGATATAGTGATACTGGGCGGTGGCCCTGGCGGATATGTGGCGGCAGAAAAAGCTGCAAGCTTAGGCATGAGCGTAGCGTTGATAGAGAAAGACGCTTTGGGCGGTACCTGCCTGAACCGTGGCTGTATACCAACCAAAAGCCTACTCAACTCGGCAAAACGCTACAAGCACGCCCTGGATTCCAAAGCGATGGGTGTTACGGCCGAGGCTGTCAGCTTTGACCTGGCCACGGCCATGGCATGGAAAAACAGTACGGTAAGCCGGCTGGTCGCCAATATCGAATTCCTTATGAAAAAAAACAAGGTAGAAATCATACAAGGCACCGGCAGCCTTGCTTCCGCCAATTCCGTGAAGATAGCCGAAACCGAAGCGCTGGTGGAAGGCAAACACATCATCATCGCCGCAGGCTCCGTGCCCGCCCGCCCGCCCATCCCCGGCTCGGTACAGAATCCTTTGGTTATGACCAGCGACGAGATACTGGCCATAAGCGAAATGCCCAAAAAGTTGGTGGTCATTGGCGGCGGTGTCATTGGCATGGAGTTTGCTTCGTTCTTTTCCGCATTGGGCGTACAGGTAACTGTGGTGGAAATGATGGACGAAATACTGCCATTTATGGATACGGAAATTTGCAGCGTGTTCAAGCGTAGCCTAAAAAGCATGACTATAGAAACCGGCGCCGCTGTAACAAAGATAGAAGGCGGCCTTGTTCACTACAAAAAAGGTGACGAGGAAAAAACAGCACAGGGCGACATTGTGCTCATGGCTACCGGCCGCCGCCCGGCGCTATCGGGCCTGGGCCTGGAAGCCGTCGGCGTCAAGCACTCGCCCAAGGGCATCGAGGTTGACGAGCTGTGCAGAACCAGCGTTCCAGGCGTGTGGGCCATAGGAGACGCAACCGGCCGCTCGCTCTTGGCCCACTCGGCAAGCGCCATGGGCCGAGCGGCTGTCCTTGCCATCGCCGGCAAGGACGCGAGCGTGCCCTGGAAGGCATTCCCCTGGGTGGTGTACGGCGAGCCCGAGGCGGCCGGCGTCGGCATGACCGAGGCCGAGGCGCAGGCGGCGGGCATAGAGTACGCCAAGGCATCCATCCCGGCCAGGGCCAACGGGCGCTTCCTGGCCGAGTGCGGCATGAGCGCCCACGGCGTGTGCAAGGTGCTGGCGGACAAAAAAACCGGCAAGGTTCTGGGCATACACATCGTGGCCCCCTACGCCGGCGAGATGATCTGGGGCTTCCAGAACGCCCTGGCCCGGGGCGCCACCGTACACGAGCTAGAGTCGACCGTGTTCCCCCACCCGACGGTCGGCGAACTTGCCCACGACGCCCTCGGAGCGCTCGGGCTGTAAGCTAAAGCTCAGGCATTCGGGGCCAATCGCTTCCAAAAGGGCGGCTTTCAAACCATAAGGTTTAAGCTGCCCTTTTTTATTTTTCCCCGAGCATTCCTTGACCCTCATGCCCTGTGGCTGTAGTTTCTAATTGGGGCGGGAAGCTGATGCTGCCTGCCCTCTAGCGTCCACGGGCGCAACGATCTTTTCTTTGGGGGTGCATAGAGGTGTCAGGCATTGCGGCCATCGCGGCCAGGGGTAAAGAGGAAGAGCTTGTCGGAATGCTCTCGCGCATGGCGCACAGGGGCAAGGAACAAAGGAAAAAGGCCGCCGGCAACGCAAGCATGGCCGTAGCGATCGCCTTGGGGGACAAATGCGTTGCGCCGCCATCGCTGTCCGAGACGGCCGTGTGGGACGGAAGCCATCCGCCCCTACCCGTTCCTGATTTGGTCGCCGGGGCCACCGAGCCTTTCGCCATCGTAGCCCACGGCCCCCAAGGATTCTTCGCCGCGCGCGACCGTCTGGGCGTCAAGCCTTTGTACTACGGGCGGAACGCGGAAGGACTTTTTTTCTTCGCGTCCGAGGTTAAGGCATTATCGCCCTATGTCCAGACCGTACGCGAATTCCCGCCCGGGCACTATATGGACGCATCTATGGCGCTTCGCCCCTTTCCGGGACATCAAGCTGAACCCGTCCCCGAGGATGACCCTCAAGCCCTGGCTAGGCACCTGCGCCTAAGGATAGAGGCGGCCGTCGCCGCGAACGTCGGCCATGGTCGCATAGGCTCGTGGCTTTCAGGCGGCCTTGATTCTAGCGTCATCGCCACCATGGTGGCCAGGCACGTACCGGGTGTTCACACCTTCGCAGGCGGCACGGAAGGTTCGCCAGACATCGAGCACGCCAGGCAGATGGCCAAGTTTCTGGGAACCAAGCACCACGAGATCATCATCGACGGGGAGCGCGTCCTTACGGCCCTGGGCCCGGCAATCGAAGCCCTTGAATCCTTCGACGCCCTCCTGGTGCGATCCTCGGTGCTCAACTACCTGGTGGGCGTGGAAGCGGGGGCCCGGGTCGACGTATCCTTTTCCGGCGAGGGAGGGGATGAGCTGTTCGGGGGCTACGATTACCTGAAATCGCTAAGCGAGGATGAACTGCCGGCCGAGCTTTTGGACATAACGGGCCGATTGCGCAACACGGCTCTACAGCGGGTTGACCGATGCGCCGCGGCCGGCTCGCTTTGCGTGCACGTGCCCTTCCTCAACAGCCACGTGGTCAGCCTGGCGAGGGCCATTCCCGCGCGCTACAAGATTAAGCGCTCAGGCGATAAGGCCATCGAGAAATGGATACTGCGGGCGTCCATGGAAGGCTCGATGCCGGAATCGGTCCTGTGGAGGCCAAAGGAGAAATTCTGGCAGGGATCGGGCGTTGGCTCCATCCTTTCGGAATACGCCGAAGCCGCGGTAAGCGACGCGGACTTCATGCGCCAGCGCGTACTGCCTTTCGGCCTATCGCTCAACAGCAAGGAAGAACTGCATTACTACCGGATATTTTCCGAACGCGTGGGAAAATTCGATAACCTTGACTGGATGGGAAGGACCAAGGGCGCCCCCGTTTCGGCGTAATCGCCGGATGGAGGCGGCCTCGGGGGTAGTCTTACACCAGGTCGGCAAGCTGGGCCTGCGCCGCCTCAAGGAGGGCGGCCGGGCTTAGGAGCATCTGTAGGCCCCGCTGGCCCGCGCTTACCGACACCCGATCGTACAGCCCGGCCGTCTCGTCCACGTACACTGGCAGTTGTTTCCTTGAGCCCACGGGGGAGCAGCCGCCCCTGACGTAGCCGGTCAGGGGCTCAAGCTCCCGCAAGGGCAGCATACGCATGGCCTTATTCCCGCTGGCGGCCGCGGCCTTTTTCAGGTCCAGTTCCAGGGGGCCGGGTATGACGAACATGGCTGGACCAAATCGATCGCCTACGGCCACCAGGGTCTTGAACACGGTATTTGGATCGAGGCCAAGTTTTTCCGCCACCGCCACGGCGGACAGGTCCTCAAGGTCAACGGGGTAATCCATCACCTCGAAGGCTATCCCGCGGAGCTTTAAGAGCCGGAGCGCGTTGGTATTGGCCGACACGGGCTCCTCCGCTCAGCGTTTGCGGCGGAAAATCCGGTAGTTGATGCCAGGGAATATATTGTTACGTTTTTCTAGCCGGGTAAGCCATTCGGTGCCCACTGTATTTGCGCACAGCATTTCGTAGATGCGCATAAAATTGGTTACCGAATCTTCCACTTGCTTACGAGCAAAGGATCCGGATTTCCCCGCTTTCATGAGGAAAGGCCAATCGGATGCCTGGGCTAAGAGAACTTCGCGTGCGGCTTGGTTCAGCACACGTTCGCGCAAGCCGCTTTCATCGGGGAAGCGCTCTGCAAGCTCGGTCATCCGCTCCACCATCTTGAAGGTGTGGCGGTACACCCAATCATTGGATTTTTCTATCCAGGGAGCTGCATAACCGCCCTCGCCCCAGGAAGAAAATTCCGGCACCGATTCCTGGCTGTCGGGATTGTCCCGCAGATAGTCAGCAAGCGACACAAGCTTAAGTTCGCCGGTGCCCTGGGCCTTGCGGAACAGCGCTTCCAGCCAGTTCACGCCCTCAAACCACCAATGCCCAAACAGTTCCGCGTCATACGGAGCGACCATGAGCGGAGGCCGGTCCATATAGTCGTGGGCTTTTCGGGCCTGACGCGTGCGGCTGTACAAAAAATTCTCCGCGTGCTCGACAAGCTTAGCTGAAGCTGCCTGCGGATCATAGAGTATTTTTTCCGGCCCTCGACCGGTTACCGCCCAGTACTTGAAGCCGGTAAACGTGCGTATCTGGTTCTGGTCCACATACGGGCCTATGTAATCCAGCGACAGGTCGTAGCCTATGTCGCGGTAGAAATCGCGGTACACAGGATCCGATGGATAGCCTTGCCGCTCCGACCATACATCCTCGGTGGCGCTAAGGTCGCGGACAAAACAGGTGAATCCGTTCGGGCACGAAACCGGTGCATAAGAACCGTGCCTGGGTGTCGGTGTGCCCAACAGGGTGCCACGCGTTCCAACCACAGTATATTGAATGCCGTACGCGCTCAGAATATCTTCCAGGCCCGGGTACCAACCAAGTTGTGGCAACCAGAAGCCCGACGGCGAGCGGCCAAAGGTCGCACGGAAGGAAACCACCGCGCTTTCCACCTGGGCGCTTACAGCCTCCGGGTACGAACGGTAAATGGGAAGAAAGGCATGGGTGCCCGCGCTGGTCATCAGTTCCAGCCGGCC
>JAKQNL010000339.1 GCA_029565815.1 Spirochaetota bacterium
GAACGGCCGGCCCATCAACCCCACCGCGCGGGAATACCCGCGGGATTTTATCCAGACGGGCATTTCAGCCATCGACGGCATGAACACCCTGATCCGCGGCCAGAAGCTGCCCATATTCTCCGGCAACGGCCTACCCCACAACGAGCTTGCAGCCCAAATAGCCCGGCAGGCAAAACTGCGCGGCGGCTCCAACGACTTTGCCGTGGTGTTTGCGGCAATGGGCGTCAAGCACGACGTTGCGCGCTACTTTACCCGATCGTTTGAAGAGACAGGAACCTTGGACAATGTTGCGCTGTTCCTGTCCCTGGCCGACGACCCGTCCATAGAACGAACCATCACGCCGCGGGTTGCCTTGACCCTGGCGGAGCATTTAGCCTTCGATTGCGGCAAACATGTGCTGGTCATCATGACGGACATGTCTAACTACTGCGAGTCGCTCCGCGAAATTTCCACCATACGGGGCGAAATACCGTCGCGCAAGGGCTACCCCGGTTACCTGTATTCCGACCTGGCCGAACTGTATGAGCGATCGGGCATGATACGGGGCCTGCCCGGTTCGATTACCCAACTGCCCATCTTAACCATGCCGAACGACGACATATCGCACCCTATACCCGACTTGTCCGGCTACATAACCGAAGGGCAGATCGTGTTCGATAGGGATATGTCCGGGCGCGGAATCTACCCGCCGGTGGCCGGCCTTCCGTCCCTGTCGCGGCTCATGAAAGACGGCATAGGCGAAGGCATGACACGGGACGACCACCCTCACCTGGCCAGCCAGCTGTTCGCGGCCTACAGCTACGTGAAGGACGTGCGCAACCTGGCCTCGGTTATCGGCGAGGAAGAACTGACGCCTTTGGACCAGCAGTATATGGCGTTCGGCGATCGATTCGAGAAAACCTTCATCAGCCAGGGCAGGGACGAGGACCGTTCCATAGAGCGCACCCTGGACCTTGGCTGGGAAGCCCTGCGCGAGCTACCGCAAGAAGAATTGCACCGCGTTACCGACGACGAGATAGCCCGATACCACCAACGGGAAGGCGCGTCATGAGGAATGTAGCGCCTACCAAAACCAATATGCTCAAGCTGAAGGAAGAGCTGTCGTTTGCCCGGTTGGGGCACGAGCTGTTGGACCAGAAGCGTAGCATACTGGTGGCCGAGCTGATGGCGCTGGTCGACCAGGCGACGAGCTGGGACGAGCGCGTATCGAGCGAGCTGGCAACGGCATACCGCGCGCTTGAAGATGCATCTATGGCCATGGGCAAGCTACGGGTTGCTTCGGTGGCCAACGCGGTGGATGCCCGCTCGTCGATACGCATACGACAGCGCAGGGTCATGGGCGTTACGCTTCCGGTGGTTGATACCACCTTCCAGGACAAGCCTCCATACCACAGCCCGTCCGGAACCAGCAGTCGCCTGGACTCGGCGGCAAAGGAATTTCGCGACGCCCTGCGGGAGATGGGAAAGCTGGCGGAACTCAAGGTGTCCATCATGCGGCTTGCCACGGAAGTAAAGCGAACCATGCGCAAGGTCAATGCATTGGAAAAAATAGCGATTCCCGAGTTGGAGGAATCCGTCCGGTTCATCCGGGACCGGCTAGAGGAAAACGAGCGGGATACGTTTACGCTGATGAAGATGGTAAAAAACCGTCTCGCAGAGGCGAAGGAGGAGGTGCCGCTGTCATGATACAGGCAATACGACGGATACTTGTATACGTTGACGGATCCGGAGAATCCTATTCGGCCGCCCGCATGGCCATCGTGCTTGCAAAGACCATGGGAGCCGAGCTCTTTTCCCTGTCGGTGGTTAATACGCGGGCCTTGGGCGAGCTGGTGCAGGCGCACATCTTCCTAGAAGCCGAGCGCGAGGAGTATAGGCGCGACCTGGAGGGCGATGTAGAGCGCTACGTGAACCGGGTTCGCGAGCTTGGCCGAAAAAAAGGCATCGCTGTGAATACGGAACATGTCAGCGGATCCGTCTTCGAGGAGATAAGCAAAGCGGTATCCAGGCACGGAGCGGATCTTCTGGTAATGGGATCGGTGACAGAGGTTCGCTCCAGGCGTGAAGACCTGTTCGCGGACACGGAAAGGGCAGCCCGCATGGTGCCCTGCTCGGTCCTCATAGCCAAGGATGAGGACCGGATAGACGAGCTGTACGAAGCGCTGTAGCATATCGCTGTAGCGCGATGAAGGGGGGAAGCATGGCCCTTATAGAACTGATAGATGCTGCGATGGTCAAAGTGCCCCTTATGTCCAAAAACAAGGACGGGGTAATACGTGAACTGATGGATGTGCTTGCGGCTACGGGCGCGGTCATTGATCGCGAGGCTGCGTTGTCGGTGGTGTTTGCGCGCGAAAAACTGGGCAGTACCGGCCTCAATGACGGCATCGCAGTACCTCACGGCAAGACAGACGCGGTTAAGGACCTGGCCATAGCGCTAGGCATTGCGCCCGATGGCATTGAATTCGACTCTATGGACGGCAAGGCATCCAGCTTGTTTTTCTTGATTCTGGCTCCGCCGGACAAATCGGGGCCGCATATACAGGCCTTGGCTGAAATAGCCAAATTGTCGCGTTCCCGGGCTTTGTGCAAGGCAATCGTGCATGCGCGTTCCAGCCAGGACGTGGTGGACCTGCTGCGCGGCGAGTAGGACTTGAGCCAGATAGCCCCGCTGGCGTCGGTCCGGGGCGCCCCCTAAAAATTATCCCATAAGCTTCGGGGCACCTAGTCAAGGTTGACGGGTAAACCGGTTTACTATACGCTTACCAAGGCGCCCTGTCCGCCGGAGCCATCCTTGTGGGCTTGTATTTGCGCTCCGGCGGGCGGTGGCTTATTCTTAGCCCCAGCATCCAACGGAGGCCCGCCATGAAAATTCTCACCCATACCGTAAAACCCATGATTCCGGACAGCCTTGTACCGCTGGAGGAGATAGCGCACAACCTGTGGATATCTTGGAACTTTGACGCGATCATGCTGTTCATACGGCTGGACTACGAGGTGTGGGCCAGGTCTAACCAGAATCCGGCCAAGATGCTTGGTATGGTTAGCCAAAGCAGGTTCGAGGAAGTGGCTGTGGACGATTCGTACCTGGCAGCCCTGCGCGATGTGTATGAGCGCTTTTGCGAATACCGCGATGGCCAGCGCTGGTACAAGGGCGGCACCGAGAGGACCATAGCGTATTTTTCCATGGAGTACGGCATGGACGTGTCCCTGCCTATTTACTCCGGCGGTCTTGGGATACTGTCGGGCGATCACATGAAGACCAGCTCGGATATGGGCTTACCCCTGGTCGGCGTGGGCCTTTTGTACCGGCAGGGTTATTTTCGCCAGTACCTGAACGCGGATGGTTTCCAGCAGGAAGAGTATCCGGAGAACGACTGGTACAACATGCCGGTACGCCAGTGCGTGAATGCCAAGGGCGAGTATGTGAAGATAGCCGTAGAAATGGCCGGCGAGCACGTGGTGGCGCAGGTGTGGGAAGCTAGGGTAGGCCGAAGCTCGCTGTACCTGTTGGATACCAATATAGAAGAAAATACGCCTGCAAATAGGGTTATCACCGCTACGCTGTATGGTGGCGACAAGGAAACGCGCATACGGCAGGAGATACTTCTGGGTATTGGCGGCATACGGGCCCTGCGCGCGCTTGGGATCAATGTGGCAGTTTCGCATATGAACGAGGGCCACGCCGCGTTTTTGGGCCTGGAGCGCATACGCGAGCTTATGACCGGCCACGGGATGAGTTCCAAGGAAGCCACCCAGGCTTTGTGGGCGACCAATATTTTTACCACGCATACGCCGGTTCCCGCGGGCAACGAGCGCTTTCCGCTGGAGCTTATGGAACGGTATTTCAGCTCCTGGGCGCGGGAGCTAGGGCTTGACTGGACTTCGTTTATGGCTTTGGGCCGCGAGCGGCCCGATGACGATAAGGAACTATTCTGCATGACCGTTCTGGCTCTCAAGCTGTCGGCGTACGCAAACGGCGTGTCAGAACTGCACGGGCATGTGTCCCGTGATATGTGGAAGGCTATTTGGCCCGGCCTGCCTACCGAGGAAGTGCCCATAGGGCATGTGACCAACGGTGTGCACCCGCGCACCTGGATTTCTTCGCCCATGCTGGAACTTTTAGACCGATACTTCGGGCCGCGCTTTTCCGAGGAACCCACTAACCTGGCAACCTGGGACCGCATAGAGCGGATAAGCGACGACGAGTTGTGGCGCACCCACGAGCGCAGGCGCGAGCGGCTGGTGGTTTTTGCCCGCGACCGGCTTAAAAGGCAGATGATGCGCCAGGGCGTGTCTGAAAAAGGCTTAGCGCGCGCGAATGACGCGCTGTCCCCAACCTTGTTGACCATAAGCTTTGCCAGGCGTTTTGCAACCTACAAGCGAGGTAATCTTTTACTCACCGACCCAGACCGCCTGATACGGCTCTTGTCCGACCGGGATCGCCCGATCCAGATCATCTTCGCCGGAAAGGCGCATCCGCACGACCTGCCGGGCAAGGAGATTATCAAGGAGCTGGTGCATTTTTCCCGACGGGACGACGTGCAGGGGCGTATCGTGTTCCTGGAAGACTACGACATGACCATGGCGCGCTACATGACCTCCGGCTCCGACGTGTGGCTCAATACACCGCGCCGCCCGCTAGAGGCTTCGGGTACCAGCGGTATGAAGGCCGGCATGAACGGCGTTCTCAACTGCTCGGTGCTGGACGGCTGGTGGGCCGAGGGCAACGGTATGGAAAATGGCTGGGCAGTGGGCAAGGGTGAGGAATACGCGGATGAGGATTTGCAGGACGAGATAGAGTCCAAGGCCCTGTACGATCTTTTGGAAAGCGAGATTATTCCCATGTTCTACGACCGCGGCCGGGACAATCTGCCGCGTGAATGGATACGCTGGATGAAGAATTCCATACGCGATACCGGTAAGAATTATTGTACGCACCGTATGCTTATGGAGTATCATGGAAAATACTACGAGCCTGCGCTTGCAAACGCCAAGGCTCTGGAAGATGCCGCGTATGAAAACGCGCGGGCGGCATCTGGCTATCTTGAGCTTGCGCGCAGCCAGTGGCCGTCGGTGGCGGTACAGGATCTGCGTACGGATGCCCGGCCGGTGATGAGCCGCGGCGAGAAAGTTACCCTTTCGGCTCGTGTGAGCCTTGGGAAACTGAAGCCCGAACAGGTTCGAGTGCAACTGTACTACGGTCCGGTGTCGTCCCAAGGCCAGATAGAAAAGCCCGCAAAGGCGGAAATGGCCGCGAGTGCGGAATCGGGCGGCTTGTGGGAGTACGGCGTTACGGTCATGTGCGATACCACGGGCCAGCAGGGCTACGCAGTGCGCGTGCTTCCTCGGCACGAAAGCCTGGCGCACCCATATATACCCGGCCTGGTTTCGTGGGCGTAGTGCTGTGTTACTAATACTTTACGCTGTTCGGCTTGTAATAGGCTAAGGAGGCTGTGGTGAACGCATGCGAGGGCGTTTTTGATGTGTGCGTGGTTGGAGCCGGCGTGTGCGGGGCCAATATAGCCAGGCGCTTGTCAGCCTACGATCTTGATGTGGTGGTGGTGGAAAAGGAAGCGGATGTTTCCTTTGGCGTCTCCAAGGCCAATTCCGGCATCGTGCACGGCGGCTTTCACCATAATAAAAAATATCTGAAAGCCAGGCTGGAGATACAGGGCGCCATGATGTTCGACCGCCTGCGCCAGGAGCTGGACTTCCCGTTCCGCCGCTGCGGCATCGTGGTTGCTGCCATGCACGATGACGAAATGCGGGCGATAGAGCAGCTGTACATGCAG
>JAKQNL010000054.1 GCA_029565815.1 Spirochaetota bacterium
GACAGCCTGTTTTTGGTCGATGACTGCGAGCTTAGGCGCGAAGGCCTGTCCTATACCGTGGATACCCTTGCCTTGCTTGCGCACAGCGACGGCATCGAAGGAAAACCCGCTCTCATTATAGGCGACGACCTGGCTAGCGGATTTCCGTCCTGGAGACAGCCGGAACGTATCCTGGAACAGGCAACGCTTATCGTGGCAAGGCGCTCCGGCTTGCCCTATACCCTGAATCTGCCCCATGTACAGGCACATAACAGCCTGATACCCGTATCATCGAGCCTGGTTCGCTCGCGCATAGGCCAGGGTGGCGCATGGAAGCGCCTTGTACCTGAAGGCGCGCGCGAGTACATCGAGGCACATCGCCTGTACCGCTAAGGCACATAGTCATGACACTAACGGAAAGCCTAGAGCAATTGAACGTACTCGCACAGGCCATGCTGAGCAAAAGCCGTCTGGAACACAGCCTGAGCGTTGCAGATACCGCGGCTATCATGTGTCAGCGCATGAAGCTGGATACGCTGACAGGCAGGGTTATCGCTATGGCCCATGACCTGTGCAAGGAACTGCCGCTTACTGAGCAGTTTGCCTTGGCCTCAGGCTGGGACATGGCAGACAGCCAAGAGGCCATTATGGATAGCCGTCTTGCCCACGGTCCTGCGGCTGCAACAATGCTGTCCGGGCGCGGCATACTGGTTCAGCCGGAACTTTTGGAAGCAGTTGCCTGGCATACGGTTGGGAAAATTGGTATGGGCATGTATGCACAGGTTTTGTATGCAGCGGACAAACTGGAACCGGGCAGGGGAGCGTGGAGGGCGGACACGAGGGCTGCATGGCTTAGTGGCGCTTTTGACGGCCCCGACGGCATGCGCTTACTCATCGTTACGCTCATAGAAGACAATATACGCCACCTTCGGTCAAAGGGCCTGGACGTTGCGCCGTCTACGCTCATCCTGTACAATTCCATAACCGGAAAGAACAGCAAAGCATGAACAGGAAACTATTAGACAGGAACTCCATTTTCCTTATTCTTATCATCGCAGCTATCGCAATTACCGCGGTAGTCCTTGCGTTCGCCCTAAAGGTGGAACCCATACAGAAAGCGGTGGACGATAACCGGGTTATTACCCTTGCCCTTATCCTGGAGCGAAACGGAAAGCCGGCGGCAACGGAGATCATGCTGTACTATCCGGGCAACGCGCGTGCGGCTCTTTTGGACATACCCGCGGAAACCGGCCTTATCATCAAGTCGCTTAACCGCGTGGATCGTATCGACGCACTGTACGACAGGCAGGATCCATCCCGCTATCTGGATGAAATTGGCACGCTCACCGGGGCACAGGCGGAGTCGTACCTGGTCCTGGACATGGACGGGCTTGCGGATACCGTAGACCTATTGGATGGATGCACGCTGTTCATACCCAATCGGGTTGCCTTGGTTGACGAATCCGGGCAGTCCCAGTACCTGCCATCTGGTTCGGTTACGCTGGACGGCTCAAAGATGGCCCTGTATGCAAGCTACGAGGATGCGGAGCGTCCGGAGACCGAGGCGGTTAACCGCCGCCAGACGGTGTTCCAGGCATTACTGCGGCGTATTGGGGAGCGCTCGGACTATGCTCTGGACAAAAGGGTATTCCCGTCCATGGCGCGCTCGTTTAGGACTAACCTGAACCACGAGTCCACAGAGCGCTTGTTCCGGGAGCTTGCTAGGCTCGATATGGACCGTTTGGTGCTGCAGTTCCTAACCGGAACCTACCGCCCGGTGGAAGGCATGAAGCTTTTGTTCCCGCACTACGACGGAGAACTGGTCCGGGATATCGTGAAGCAGACGCTCAACGCCCTAATAAACGCGGAATCCATCGCGGTTGCGGACAAGGTGTTTACGGTGGAAATCCTTAATGGAACCGCCACATCAAAACTGGCAAAAAACACCGCGGATATTTTTACTAGTTTTGGCTACGAGGTTATATCGGTGGGTAACGTGCAGAGTAGCGGCCCAACAGCTAGCTATGAACGTACCATCGTGCTGGATAGGTATGGGGACGCAACGGCTGCATCGACATTGGGCGCGGTTATACGCTGCACGCGTATTACTACCGAGCTGGCCGGATTTGTTTCGTCGTCTCCGGCCGATTTTGTCATTATTCTTGGTTCTGACTTTAATGGGAGGTACTGTGTCGATCGATAGTATGGATAAAGCCCTGGCTTGCGCCCGGGTATTGGCCGAACATAACGGCGGCGATGTGGCGGTGCTGGATTTGCGTAAGCTTAACACCTGGACAGACTGGTTTGTCATAGCCACAGCAACCAGTACCACCCACATGCGCGGTATGCTCAAATTCCTGGAAGAAAAGCTTGCGTCGCTCGAGGTAGAGCTGTCCCGCAGGCCCCGGCCGGCCGATGACGAGGAATGGTGCCTTTTGGATGCAGGCAACTGCGTGTTTCACCTGATGAGTTCCGGTGCACGCGAATTTTACGAGCTGGAAAAGTTGTGGTTTGAGGCGGAACGGACGGATGTAAGCGCTCCGTCGGTAAAACCCGGGTTGTAAGGAAGACCTCTAAAGAGAGAGCGGCCGCCGCGGTTGCATAAACCGGGGCGGCCGTATGTCATTGCGCTGTAGCGGTATTATTCGTCAAAGTCGTTGTAGTCGGAATCCTCGTCGTAGTCGTAGTCGTCGCTTTCTTCCTCGAACTCGTCTTCGTCTTCCTCAAAGTCGTCGTCTTCGTCTTCCTCAAAGTCGTCGTCTTCTTCCTCGAAGTCGTCATCTTCTTCTTCCGGAAAGTCCTCGAAGTCGTCTTCTTCCTCAAAATCGTCTTCGTAGTCGTCTTCGTAGTCGTCAAACAGCACCATGGGGACGGGAAATCCCGCAGTGCAGTCTGCGACGGGCATAAGCGCGAGCTCCGGTACTATAGAATTGACAGCAGCGTCCTGAAACGGATCCATGCCTGATCCTCCCTTTTTGATGGTACAGCTAGGCTCCCATCGTAGGGTGAAATCTAAAAGAGACATCGCAGGTCTGTCAACTGTTTTATGCATCTATTTTAGCTCATTCGACCACATCTGGCGCATTCCACAACTGGCACGTATACTGCTTGCATGCTTTCCACTGTCCAGCTTGATGCTCCTGCAAAAATCAACCTGCACCTGCGTGTCGGGCCCCCTCGGCCTGACGGTTTTCACAGTATTGCAAGCATTTTCCAAGCCATAAGCCTGGCCGACCGCATACGGGTAAGCATCGATAGTAGCCAGACAGGCATAGAACTGCACTGCAATGCCGACTGCGCCCCGCAAGACAACACCATGTACCGGGCAGCGAGCCTTTTTCTTGACGCCGCGCGCGCAAACGGTGTTTCGCCTTCCGGCATACGTATTGACGCAGAAAAACTCATTCCTGCAGGCGGCGGCTTAGGCGGCGGCTCTAGCGACGCAGCCGCGGTGCTTAAAGCCTTGGATATGCTCTTCCCGGCCACGGTTCCAGCCGGGCGGCTCCTGGAACTAGCGCTACGGGTTGGTTCGGATGTTCCGTTTTTTTTGGGAAGCCCATGCCAGGCTGTACGGGGACGGGGGGAAATCCTTAACCCCATGGATGCCAGGGACGATTATTCGCTTGTGTTGGCCCATCCGGGCGTATCGGTGGCTACCAAAGACGCATACCGGGCGCTAGATGCAGCTCGCAGCGCTGTTGACTCCAGCGCCTACAGTGTCAGCACGAGGTCCTATGCGGATGAACGCTGGCTGGATGAAGATATACAAACGGCTATGGACGCATACCGCAAGCAAGAACCCGGCGCTTGGCAGTTTTGCAACGACTTTTTTGGCCCGGTGTCGGCCATGCAGCTGAAAATAGCACAGCTTTATGCGCATATGGGCACACTGGATGCGGATTTTCTGTCCATGAGCGGATCCGGCAGCGTTCTGTATGCTATCTATCACGACGAGGATAAGGCCATCCGTGCGCTAGAAGCGCTCAAGCATGGCGGCATACAAGCCTGGCTTGCCTTTCCGCTTGCGCGCTTTCCCAAGCCGGTTTAGAATTATCCAGTCCAGAACGTCGGGCAAGGAGTGGCTCTGCATGGAAATCACCGATATCCGCATCCGCAGGGTAAGCAGCGAGGGCAAACTCAAGGCATACGTCACGGTCACTTTTGACGAATGTTTTGTTATCCACAACGTGAAAATTATAGAGGGCAAAACCGGTGTTTTCATCGCCATGCCCAGCCGTAAGACAAAGACCGGCGAATACAAGGATATTGCCCATCCCATCAGCCCGGAGTTCAGAACCAGGCTGCAGGACGCGGTTGTTGCCGCCTACGATAGCGGCGACAACTCCGGCGAAGACCATCCGGACTGACAGACGCTTGTAAACCGCTTGAAGTACCCCCGTGACACGCTGCGATGTTTTGGTGTATAACCTACGCGCCGTGCTATAAACAAAAGCATGGCTTTTTGGGACGTAGACAAGTGGTAAGTCAGCGGTTTTTGGTTCCGCCATTCGCAGGTTCGAACCCTGCCGTCCCAGCGCATATTACGCCCAGAGCGAGGAGAGTTTATCAATGAGCCAGCATGTTTTGAACGCAACCGCAAGGCCTGTGACCAATAAAGGCGCTGTAAACGCCATGCGCCGCGAGGGCAAGATTCCCGCGGTTGTATACAACCGACACGGCAAGACCACCACCATAGCCCTGGACGGAACCGAATTCCGCAAAGGCACCGTTGGCGTTACCGAAAGTACCATTTTGGAGCTGAAAGTCGGCAATACCAGCATGCAGTGCATGATCAAAGACCGCCAGCTGGACTGGCTCAAGGGTCAGATCGTGCATGTGGACTTCTTTGAGGTGGAATCCGGCGTAGCCATGCGCGCAAAGGTATCCATCCACACGGTTGGAACGCCCGTTGGCGTCCGCGAAGGCGGTATTTTTGAAAACCCGGTCCACGAAGTGGAAGTCGAGTGTATGCCCAAGGATATGCCCGCTAAGTTCGAGATCGACGTTTCCGCTCTCAAGGTGAACCATTCCATACACGTTCGGGATATACCCTGTCCGGCCGGCGTTAAGATTCTGAGCGCAGCCGACCAGGTTGTCGCCCTCGTCAAGTATGCAAAAGCCGAGGTAGAAGCTCCGGCCGCCGAGGAAGCTCCTGTTGGCGCAGCAGCGGCAGCCCCCGCAGCAGGCGCTGCGGCACCGGCACCTGCTACTCCAGCAAAGTAAGGCGTTCCCGTTCTATACGGCAGGGCCGTCCCGCGGGGCGGCCTTTGCTATTGCATCCCAAAGCTTCGTAACACTAGATAGGCCCTGCGTCCTAGCGTTGCTACCGTCCCGGAGGACCCGTGCACAAACGTCCAAACCAGCGGATGGACCCGGAAGAAGCACTTCGAGATTTCCTTTTGCCTTATGCCAAAACGCCACCTACGCTCCTTGTGGCATGTTCTGGCGGCCCGGATTCCATGGCTCTCCTTGCTGCGGCTTGTGCCGTAGGAAGCCAAAGCTCTATCCGTGTCGGTACATGCTGGGTTAACCACCGGCTACGGCCACAGGACGAACTAGCAGCCGAGGAACAGTTGGTAAGCTCGTTTTGTTCCCAGCGAGGAATCCCGTTCCATTCGCGTACGGTTGATACACGTGCCATGGAAAGCCTTACGCGCGCCTACGGTATCGAAGATGCCGCCCGCAGGGAGCGCTACCGGCTCTTGGAAGCTGTGCGTGCAGAATATGACTATAGCCTGATTCTCACCGGCCATACCGCATGCGACCAAGCGGAAACCGTGCTCATGCGCGTATTAAGCGGATCCAGCGCTGCCGGTTTGAGCGGCATACCATCCCGCCGGGGCAGGCTGGCTCGACCTTTTCTGGCTATCCACAAATCCAGCCTGCTTGCCTACCTGGCCATGTATGGAATTCCGTACAGCAGCGACAGCACCAACAGCACTAACGACTACCAGCGCAATCGACTACGGCACGAACTTATACCGCTTGTCGCATCGCTTTTTCCTTCGTACCGCCAAAGCCTTGCGTTGCTTGCGGCAAAAGCCGCCGACGAGGAAGCAGCCCTTGGCCAGTGGGCAGAAAGCCTTGTGGACAGCCGTGGGGCCGATGTATCCGCCGTGGCCGATGCACCTATCGCCGTACGGGAGCGGGCCCTGTTTCGTATACTCAACCAGAGCGGACTGTGCCCGCCCGGTGGCCGCCTTTCGTGGGCAATGGTGCATCAGGCTGCACGGGCTCTACCCAAGGCAAAAAACGCAAACAAAACATTCATCCTGGCTCGGGGTGCAGGTGCTCAGCTCGTAGTCCATGCAGGCCGTGTCTATGCAGAGCCTACGGGGACTGCATCGGAAACAGGGCAGCATGACGGTTTTTCCATACTTCTTACGCATCCGGGTGATTATCGAATAGCCAAAAGCCATAACTTGGCGGTATATTATTCAGACACTGGATTGCGAAGCGACGCATTCAGCTGGCCGCTTGTGTTTCGCTCTGCCCGGCATGGGGATCGTATACAACGGAAGCCCGGAACTAAGAGCCTGGATGAGCTTTTGTCGCCACTTGGCTTAGACTCCGATACCAGGAAAGGCATACCGGTTCTGGAAGACAGGGACGGCATTGTAGCTGTCTTGGGATCTTGGGGCGGCGTGCGGGACTACTATAGAAACAATCCGAATCTGCAAGCCACAGCGGCCTGCGGTTTTCTGACAATAGAACGGAAAGGAAATCCTTAATACCATGCAGTTTGACGACAACGAAGGCAATAAGCTTCCAAAGAAAACCGATCCGGCAACTCCGCGCGGGCCGCGTCTGTCCCTCATCATTTTTATCGGCCTTATGGCTGTGTCGGTGGTCTTGTTTTTATTCGATGGCCGATCAACGTCGCGTACCATCCCGTACTCGAGCTTTTTGGCCTATCTGGATGAAGGCAGCGTCGCTTCGGTAAGCATCGTGGACCAAAGCACCATACGCGGAAAGCTCAAAGGCAGGGCTGCGGATGAGCAGGAATTCACGACCCTCATACCGTACGTGGACCTGAACCTGCTAAGCCGTCTGGAAACCGAAGGCATCATCATAGAGGGTTCCGAAGGCAAAGCCGGCCCCTTGGTTATCCTTGCGCAGCTCTTCCCGTGGATATTCGGCTTTTTGCTTATCTGGATGGTGCTTAGGCAAAGCCAGGGCAATAACCGCGCGTTTACCTTTGGCAAAAGCCGCGCAAAGCGCTACCAAGGCTCTGCCCTCAAGGTTACCTTTGCCGACGTTGCCGGACAAAAAGAGGCAAAGTACGAACTTACCGAGGTTGTTGACTACCTGAAAAATCCGCAAAAGTTCACCAAGATAGGCGCCAAAATACCCAAGGGCGTCCTTCTTGTTGGCATGCCGGGCACGGGCAAGACACTCCTTGCAAAAGCCGTTGCCGGAGAGGCAGGCGTTCCGTTCTTCCACATGTCCGGTTCCGATTTCGTGGAGATGTTCGTCGGCGTTGGCGCTAGCCGCGTCCGCGACCTGTTTGAACAGGGCCGTAAAAACGCTCCGTGCATACTGTTTATAGACGAGCTGGATGCTGTCGGCCGTACCCGCGGCTCCGGCCTTGGCGGCGGCCATGATGAGCGCGAGCAAACCCTCAACCAGATGCTCGTGGAGATGGACGGCTTCGATACCAAGGATGGCGTTATCATACTGGCAGCGACCAACCGCCCCGATGTGCTGGATCCAGCACATCGGGGCGGTTGGTCGC
>JAKQNL010000405.1 GCA_029565815.1 Spirochaetota bacterium
GCCGAGCATGCTGCGCAGCTGCTGTCCGCCATGGGCGCAACTTGCGAGCGCGTTCATTCCGGACAACAAGCCCTACCAGCGCTCAAAGCCGCCGCCGCCGTTGGCGAGGCCTTCGACGCGTGCATGATAGACCAGTTCATGGAAGACATGGACGGCTGGCGCTTGGCGGCGGAAATAACAGCGGACCACGCCATCAACCAGACACGGCTTGTGCTCATGGCTCCGGAAGGCTCTATGGGATCGGAAGCCATGATGAAGCGCCTGCAGTGGTTCAATGCCTATGTGGCAAAACCCCTGGATCCAGACGAGTTGTATTCCGGGCTCAACACGGTCTTAAAAGACGAGTTGGACCTTGCGGACGGGGATACCGAGCCTGAATCGTCGCCCCACGGGCGGACAGCTCAGGAACACGGCGATCTTGGCCTTACCATCCTGCTTGCGGAAGATCACCTGGTAAACCAGGAGCTGTTCACCACCCTCCTTACGCAAATGGGCTGCACGGTGTATACCGCCGACGACGGGGCAAAAGCTCTGGAACTGGCTTCGCAGCACGATTTCGACCTGGTGCTCATGGACATATTCATGCCGGTGCTCGATGGCTACGGAGCATCAGCTGCCTTGCGGGAACGGGGTTTTTCCAAACCCATCATCGCGGTAACGGCAAGCGCTGCAAAGGACGAGCGGGAACACTGCGTATCCGCCGGCATGAACGACGTTCTGGTGAAACCATTTAGAAGAAAAGACCTGGAAACCATGCTTGGCTTTTGGGCAAACCGTGCGCTTGCAAGCGCTAGCGAAACGGAAGCCGCCCCCGTTTCCGACAGGCATCTGTGGGACGAATCGGTGTTCGATTTTGCAACCCTGGTGGAAACCTTCCTGGGCAAGCGGGACACGGTCCTGAACCTGCTCGGGCGTTTTACGGAAAAACTGAAAGACCAGGTAGCCGCCCTGGAATCCGCACTGGCCGCATCCGACACAAAAAGCATACGGGAAATTGCCCACTCCATTAAAGGCTCAGCCTGGAACATGACGGCAAAAGCCCTGGGCGACGCGGCCAGGACAGTGGAGGATGCCGGAAAAGCCGGCGACCTTGCAGGCGCGGCGGACAACCTTCCGGCGCTTCGGATACGGGTAAACGAATTCGAAGCCTGTGCGCGCTACTACGCCGAGCTTTTTCAGGAAAACCCCATACGGCAGCTCTAGCAGGCTGTGCATGACACAGGCAGCTCTATCGTGCTATGAATGGTGCATGATCAAAGCCCTTTTTCTGGATTTGGACAACACGCTGTATCCTGCAAGCTCCAGCATGGAAAGCGATATCGTCGCCCGCATGAACGAGTATACATCCCGCATTATCGGCATGGGCCTGGAAGAAGCAAAAGCCCAGCGCAAGGAGCGCATGCCGCGCTACGGAACCACCCTGGAGTGGCTCATGGCGGAATACGGCTTTTCTGACCCGGACGATTACTTTGCTTACGTGCATCCGGACGGCGAGGAAAGGGTGCTCGCGCCCGACCCTGCATTGAGGCCCTTCCTGCAATCTATCCGGCTGCCAAAATTCATTTTCACCAACGCGCCCATGGAACACGCTACCCGGGTCCTTGCCTACCTTGGCATATCGGATTGCTTTGCCCGGGTCTTCGACGTGCGCTTTAACCAGCTGCACGGAAAGCCTGCTCGCTCTGCATGCGAGCGCGTCATACACGCAGCCGGAGTGGAGCCGCATGAAAGCCTGTTCGCCGACGATGTCCCGCGCTATGTGCAGGGTTTCATCGATGCAGGCGGCGCAGGCGTTCTGGTCGACCACGACGGGCGCCATGCGAACACGGGCATGGCATCCGTAAGCTCTATATACGAACTGAAACCGTTTCTGGAATTCACTAAGGAGTAAGACTGTGCCATTCCTAAACCCGACGCCGGCTTTGATCCGCCGCAACGAAAAACGCCTAGAGCTAAGCATCCCGAACAGTGTGCGAGCATTATACCTGGCTTTGGCTGTTGTGCTCATGGTAATCCTGTCGCGCAATCCGGCGGTTAGCCTGCCCATTCTTGCCATGTTCGGCGTGGTTCTTGCGCTGGCCATCCTGTCGGAAGACCGCTGGATATTCGACTCAAACGCAAACGAGCTGCGCAGACGCTACGGCCTTATGATATTCGCCAAAAGCTGGGCGCTGGACCTGTCCGCGCTTGCAAGCATAGAGCTGGACCTGGATGCATACGATTCCGGCGCTACCGACCCCAGCGCAAAAATACCCGGCGCCATACGCAAAGGCTGGGTGGCATTAAACGCGGTCATGTCCGACGGCAAGGTGCTGCTGTTGTGCGCTGTCCCCGGCAGACGGGTGAATAAGTTGCGCGAATACGGCAAGGCCATAGGACAGGTGGTAGGACGGCCGTTTATCGAATCTTGACAGCAGCCGCAAGCGGCCCCATGCTTGTCGTTGTACAAACAGAAAACAGGAGTAAGCCATGAGCATCCATATAGCCGCGCCTTCCGGATCAATAGCCGAAACCATACTGCTGCCGGGCGACCCGCTGCGCGCAAAATTCATAGCGGAAAATTTTTTCGAAACGTGCCAGCAGTTTAACGCGGTGCGCAACATGTTCGGCTACACGGGAACCTGGAAGGGCAACCGCGTGTCCGTCATGGGAACCGGCATGGGCATGCCGTCCCACTCGATCTACGTAAACGAGCTATTAAAAGATTACGGTTGCAAGCGTCTGGTTCGGGTGGGCACCTGCGGCTCTCTTCAGGCAGGCGTCGGCATACGCGACCTGGTGCTTGCCCAAAGCGCGTGCTCGAACTCCAGCCTTAACCGCATGCGCTTTAAGGGCATGGACTACGCCCCGACCGCAAACTTCGAGCTTTTATCCAGGGCGTACAACGCTGCTGTCGCCAAAGGGGCTAAGGTACACGTTGGGCCCATACTGTCATCCGACTCGTTTTACGACGACGAGCCCGATGCATGGAAGCTGTGGGCCCGCTACGGCGTGCTTGCCGTGGAAATGGAAAGCGCCGAGCTGTACACGCTTGCCGCCAAGTACGGAGCCCAGGCCCTGGCGGTGCTTACCGTCAGTGATAGCCTTGTAACCCACGAGCTTACGTCCAGCGAGGAGCGCGAAAAGACCTTCGGCGCTATGATGGAGATAGCGTTAAACGCTATTTTCCCTTCCGCGTAAACAGCTTCGGAAACAGGGTGCTTGCGGCCAAGAGTATGCCGCACACCACAACAGTAGCGTCCGCAACGTTGAAGGTAGGCCAGCGCTCCAGGCCAAAGAGGCCGTAAAACTTCACGGACAGAAAGTCAACCACGCCGTCGGCCCGGAAAATCCGGTCCAGGATATTGCCCATACCGCCGCCGATAATGCCGGCGACCAGCCAGCGCTGCAAGGAGCTGAGCTCGCGGGTTTTTGCCAGGTACACCGCCAAGCCCCCAAGTATGGCCAAAGGCAACACGATGAGCACGGCTATGCGGCCGAACTCCGGCAGTTTATCGCCCATGCTAAAAGCCGCCCCGGTATTGCGCTGGTGCACCAGCCAGAAAAAATCGCCCAGCGCGCGCCAGGCTATGCTTCCGCGCGGAATGGTTTTTGCAACCAGGAATTTGCTCAGCTGGTCCAAAACCACCACGCCACCGCTGAGCGCGAACGGCCAGTAGCGTTGTGCGATACGCGTGTCACTCATACATACACTCCATGTAAGGGCTCACAAGCCCGTCGGTAATTCGATAAACAGCGTTTGCAGCCCTAATTCGCGCGCGGCTCGTTCGGCCACCGCCCGAACGCCGTGGGTTTCCGTCGCGTAATGGCCCGCGGACACCACATTGATACCGGCTTCCATTACCCCGTGGTAGATGGAGTGGGAACTTTCGCCCGTAATGTATAGGTCCACACCTTCGTCGATGGCCTGAAAGGCTTCAAAAGGCGCGCCGCCGGAAACCAGCGCTGCGCTCGAACATAGCTTCGGGCCAAACGGGTATACCGTGCGCGCGCCCTCATTGCCAGGCAGTATGCGTTCTATGGCTTGGTCCACGGTAATTGCAGGTTCCAGTGTGCCCTTAAAACCTATGGGAACGCCGTGGTACACGCCAAAAGGCTTAACATCCGTAAGCCCGAGCATGCGCGCAAGGCATGCGTTGTTGCCAAGCTCTGCGTGCGCATCCAGGGGCAGGTGGCATGCGTATAAAGCCAAGCCGCCTTCCAACAGGGCGGCAATGCGTTTGTGCATGGTTCCGGTTATGGGTACGGGCTTGCCCCAAAAAAGCCCGTGGTGCACGAATAGAAGTTGAGCCCCGGCTTCGCGCGCCCGCATGATGGATTCGTAGCACGCATCCACCGCAAAGGCCACCGTGCGTACAGGCACGTCGGATCGGCCCAGCTGCAAGCCGTTGAGAGAATCATCGAGGCTACGGAAATCCCTGACAGCTAGAAGTTGGTCTGCCCACCGGGCAAATTCTCCTATATCCATGACTGCGGCTTTACGCTTTGGGCGGCCGAGCAATGAGCTCGGACAGGTATGGCTTTTTCTGCAGGTCCGTAACAAGGCCGGCTTCGCGCTGCTTGTTCACGTACGATGGATCCTGGAACTGGTAGCGGTACTTGCTGTGCACGTCGTAGGTGCCGTTCATGAGCGCAAAGGCATCTTCGGTCATCACCAGCTCTTCGTCGGTTGGGATTACATACACCTTCACCTTACTGCCCTTGGCGGTAATGTCCAGCTCGGCGTTGCGGCACTTGGCTTTTGCGTTCTTGTCCTGATCTACCACGATGCCCAGTTCCTCAAGGCCTGCGGTTGCCAGCTTGCGGGTTACGGGACCCATTTCGCCAACGCCTGCGGTAAACACAAGCGCGTCCACATGGCCAAGCGCTGCATAGTACGAGCCTATGTACTTCTTGATACGGTAACCTTCAATTTCCTGGGCAAGCTGCGCTGCCTTGTTGCCCTCGGCCGCCGCGTTCTCGATATCCCGGCGGTCGGCCCAGTGCTCGGTCAGGCCAAGCACGCCGGATTCCTTGTTGAGCTTCTTCTCCACCTCGCCGGCGTGCAGGCCGCCGCGCTTCATCATATGGAAGATGATGCCCGGGTCGATGTCGCCGGAGCGGGTGCCCATGACCAGGCCCTCAAGCGGGGTCAGGCCCATGGATGTGTCGAAGGAGCAACCGTTCTTCACCGCGTTGATGGACGAGCCGTTGCCGATGTGCGCTATGATCAGGTTGGTCTGGAATGGATCCTTACCAAGGAGTACGGCGGCGCGCTTGGCGGTATACAGAAAGCTGGTGCCGTGGAAACCGTAGCGGCGCACCTGGTACTTGTCGTACCACTCGCGAGGCAGGGCATACATATAGCTGGACTCGGGCATGCTCTGGTGCCAGGCGGTGTCCATAACGGCGCAGTGCGGCACATTGGGCAGCACATGGCGGGCGGCTTCAACGCCCATGATGTTTGCTGGGTTATGCAAGGGCGCCAGGTCGATAAGCTCCTTGAAGGTAGCCAAAGACTCGTCGTTTATGAGCACGGATCGGGCGAACTTCATGCCGCCGTGCACCATGCGGTGGCCTACAGCCCCTATCATCGACATATTCTTGACCACGCCGTGTTTAGGATCGGTGATGGTCTTCAGGATCAGCTCGATGGCTACCGTGTGGGTCGGGCACTCGTGTTCCTGGGTAAAGTCGCCGATGCCGGGCGCCTTGTGGTTGATGACCGAGTCGCCGAGCGTCACGCGCTCCACGATGCCGTTTGCAAGCACGTTTTTCTGGTCCCAGTCGTACACCTGGTATTTAACCGATGAACTGCCGCAGTTAAGGGTAAGAATTACCATGAAAGATCTCCTCTATAGTGAATGCGCAAACAAGCTTGTAGCCCGGGCGCTTTTATCCCAATGCAAACTGGATGATGGGTATGATGCACACCACGATGAACACTATCTCGAGCACCAGCATGGTGCGCTCGTTCTTGTCGCCTTTTACGATTTCGTAGACGTTCTGGAGCGCGTCCAGGCGGCGCTCCACCGATCGGGTCCAGCCGGCGGTGTTGAATATGCCGGTAAGGTGCTCGTACACGGTGCCCAAAAAGTAGTCTCCGATTATTTTTGCCGAGTTTTCTAAATTCTCAAGGATGAAGAGCGCGTCCAGGCGTAATGCTTGTATAACGGCAAGTTTTCTTTGCAAAGCGCCCGAGCGCACCTTTGCCTTGCGCTTGCGCTTGCGACGGCCTTGACTAGTGGTGCGGCCGTAAAAAGCCTGCACATCGTCCTCGGCCTCGTCCAGCCAGCGGTCTAAGAGGCGGTCCAGGGTCCTAAGCTCCAGGAACTGGTAATTGGCCAGCTCGCAAATGAGGAGGACGTCCTCGTAGTCGCGCGATGCATCGATGATAAGGCATCGATCCATATCAAAGAGTGCAAGATCATGCTGGCTGTATGAAAACGGGTTGGACAGGGTTTTTTTGATCTGGCTTTCGTGCACCGGTGATTGCCACTGCTCGCCAACCAACAGGGTCGTCAGCTCTTTTCGGTTCTGCTCCATGAACTGGCTCGGCTGTCCGACATCCGAGAAGCAGAACGCGGTGTACATTTCCCTATCCTCGGGCGTCTCGTTGTACTTGTCGTTGACTACCGCAGGCGCAACCAGTTCCAGCATGGCGCGGTATTTTTCGCTTATGTACGAATCCAGGTCGGCTATATTGCCCGACACCGGTTTTGTCTCGATGCTGTGCAGGTCTTCCAGGGTCGCGTTAACCATAAGCCGGACCACAATGGACATGACACCTTCGTCGTACAGGCGGGCGGTAGCGGTAAAGCCTTCCACCGCGTCGTCGCAGAACGCTTTCTGCTTGCCCGAGCGCAGGTCGACGCACAGGGGCGTCGGCATGGTAAGCGAGCCCGGCGTATCGCGCCTTCGCACGATGCGCATGCCCGGGGTTCCCGGCAGTAGCGATGCCGCAAGCTTTAAGTCTACAGACCGGCCGATATCGTACAGCGCTGTCCGCACCACCTCCACCTGGTACACGGCCGGGGCTGCGCCTTTGGGTGCAGCCCGCTTACGCGGCCGTTTTTCCGGTGCAGCCGGTACAGAGCCGGCGGATGGGCTACGGGGGCGTGGACTCACCTTCCGGCCTCCACCCTGGCAACCACGCGGTTTGCCACCTGGAGGATAAGCACGCTGCCGACCGGCAGGTTATACGGATAGCTAAATAAGGTACCCGGATGTTCAACAGCAATCAGTTCGATTTTAGACCCGTCCGGCTTCTCCGCCGACAGGACTATTTTAAGCGGGTACGGGTATTCTGGCAGGGCCTGTGAGAACAAGCCGGAAACCATACCCTCGGTTTGGGCAGGAGCGGCGTATACCAGGTTGACCGGGGTAAGCGCATCCTGGGCGGTGCCCGGAGCGGGAAGCTGGGCAACCACCGTGCCAGGCGCCTCTTTGCCTTCTTTTGGCCGCATGGTAAACACAAAGGCTATGCCGGCACGTTTTATCCGTTCGGATACGCTTTCAAGGCTCTGGCCAACCAGTTCGGGGACAGTCACCTTAGCCTTTTCCGGCCCGCGGGAAACGACGAAGCGCAGCTGGATAGGCCCGGACAGTTCGGTATCCGGATCGGGTTCCTGCTCCAGAATAGTGCCGGCTGCGGCTTTGTCCCACTTGTACACCGAAGGCTCTGCGACCGTTATGAGCTGTCGGCTTGCGCCAAAAACGGTCTGCAGGTGTATGGTTACCTCGTCCAGGCTCTGGCCGACATAGTCCCCTACCTTATCCTGGGCTGCACCGCGGCTAACTACCAAGGCTATGCGCCTGCCGGCTTTGACTATGGAGCCAGCCCTTGGATTTTGCTCCAGTATGCGCCCCCTGGTCTCCGGATCTTCGGAAAAGCGGAGCGATATGCGCGGATACAGTTCTTTTTCCTGCAGCTTGACGAGGGCGGTGGACAGCTCCAAATTGCTCACATCGGGAACCAGCGTTTTCTCTTCGCCTTCCAGCGCGAGGAAAAACGCCACCAGGCCAGAAATGGCCATGAGCGCGATAAGGCCCACCAGGGCGATGATACCGGCCCGGTACTGCTGGGTTTCCAGCTCGTCCAGCTTTTTAGGATTAAACAATGAACGGAAATCCATGACGCTCCCCGTAGGTGCCGGAATCAGGAACCAAAGCAGGAACCCGCAAGGCCCCGGACGCCGTTGATGAAATCGCGGAACGGCAGGGGCTTCTTCCCCCTGGCCTGCAGGCGCGTGAGGGCAAGTATGCCCATACCTGTTTTTACCATTATACCCTTTGACGTGTCTACACGAAGCACCGTGCCCGGCTGTGCTCCTGCGTCGGCTGCTTCCTCGGGATAAGGCTGTGCGGCCAAGATGCCAAGGCGTTCGCCCTGC
>JAKQNL010000406.1 GCA_029565815.1 Spirochaetota bacterium
GATGACTGACCTGAACCGAAGTGCCATAGAAGAGCAGGTTGTGTACGCGGAAACCAATCCCGAGCTGGAAACGAACCTCGCCGTCCAGCAAATATGGAAAGACTACGATAAAGAGCAGCATAAGCGCAGGCGCGTGTACCTGAAGAAATTTTGAAGCTACAGAGCCAATTTCGAACGTAACAGGCTTTTGAAATTGGCTCTGCAGTCTGTGCTTTTCAGTCGTCCATGTTTTCCGAATAGATAGAAGAAAACTCGTCGTCTATGCTGTTGAATACCGCTACCAGCTCTGTGTCAAAGTGCAATCCGCCGTCTGCTGCGATGAGGAGCGATGCGCGCTTGTGGTCAAAAGGCGCTTTGTAGGAACGGCGCATGCGCAGGGCGTCGTACACGTCCGCTAGCGCTACGATTCGGGCCGCAAGCGGAATCATGGTGCCAACCAGGCGGAACGGGTATCCGGTGCCGTTCCACCATTCGTGGTGGGATTGGGCTATCTGCTTGGCCATGGGGTGGGGGTAACCGGACAGTATGAACGCGCCGTTGATGGTGTGTTCCTTCATGAGTGCCCATTCAAACTCGTTTAGGGGGCCTTTTTTGTTGAGTATGTCGTCGGGCGTGCCGATTTTTCCAACATCGTGCATGGCAGCCAGGAAGCCGATGTTCTCCACAAAATCCAGATCCACTTCCGGCCAGCGTTCGTCGCCGTACATTTTTATCGCCATGCGGTGGCTGTACAGGTTTACCCGCTCGATATGGCGGCCGGTATCGTTGTCCTTGAGCTTTGACGCTTCCAGAAGGCTGGAAAAATACCCGCGCAAAAGCCGCTTGTTTTCCTCGGTAACGTCCTCTAGGAGCACGCTCCATGCAAGCGGGCGGACTTCGTCGCCCTTATCCAGGAAGGGTATCATGTACATGCGGGTTATGACGCTTGCGGAGTCGCGCGAGTGGTGGCGTATGGTTCCGTTCCAGCTGAAACCGCCCTTTGCGTTCCGGGTTGCCTGGTACAGGTCTTTAAGTCCGTCGCCGTCAAATGCCCTGGCAAAGGAAGCCAGGAAGGATGATTTTTCCGGATAACGGAACGAGCGCATAAGGGCGGTGAACGGCCGGTTGCGGTACACGAAAGCCAGTGACGCATCCACGATAGCCATGGGCGTTGGCATGTGTTCGTATGATGCAACCAAATTTTGTATACAGGGCAGTTGGTTTAAGGGAGAGGAGAATGGAGCGTTATTGAGCCTTGTTTCCGTTTCCAGAATTTCTTCTGCAAGGTCGACATCCTCGATGGTCAGCAGCGTAGGCTTTGCCGAATTTTTTGCGTTTTTCATACGCTTTGCCTGGCCTTTGCTTCTTCTTCCGCATCGCTTGCGCGCAGGTACAGAGGCGAAACGTTGTCGCTGTCGGCTCCGTGGCTGCGGAAGCGCTCGGCCGCAAGGCGGACAAGGCTCATGATGGGGGATCGGCGGGCGGCCAAGGCTATGCGGTAACCAGGCCGCTCGCTGAGCATGCTTTCCAGCATGGAAGCGTCCGGACCGACAAACAACACTTCCGGGAATGAGTCCACAAGGCCCACAAGCTTGTGCACGCTGTCGTCAAAGGGCCCGGCCAGTAAGGCTCCGTACTGGTATACGGCAAAATAGAAATGGCCACGCTTTGCATCGAGCACCGGAACGACCACCGGGGCTGCTCCTTCCCAGTCCGCGGCCAGT
>JAKQNL010000409.1 GCA_029565815.1 Spirochaetota bacterium
GGCAGCTGGGTATTGACCACGCGCCTGTCCTGATGGGCGATGATCAGGTTCATCATGCAGAACAGCTTGAGGATAAGCCAGCGAAGGCCGGGAATGGGCATGAATTTAATATACGTTCGCAGGTACAAGAGCGTGTGGGTTTCGTCCACCGGGACAAAGATACCCAGTATGCGCAGTTTGTCCGCTATGCGATTTTCCCACAGGTTGGGCAGCATGCACTCAAGTTTGTACGATCGTGTTGGATCGGGCACCGGAACCTGTTTGGGCCCGCGGGGAACGGAACCGTCGTCCACCTTGTTGTATACGTAATGATAGAAGAGCGTTTCGCCCTTCCATTCCAGGCCAGGTCCTTCTACCAAGGTCTTGTTCCCCCTGCCTATGGTGGTACGGTGAACAAAGGGAAGATGCACGACATCCAGCTGGTTTTCCAAAACCCTCGTGTAATGATTATTCCAAGGGTCTTGTACGCTCATGTAGTTCTTGAAACCAGTAAGATCTTCAAAAAATGATGGTGGCTGTAGATCTGTAGGCGGATTTTTGCCCCACCAAATCCATATGATTCCGTGATCCTCATGGCATGGATAGCTTGGCATGCGGAATTTTGACGGAACCGGGGCGTTTTTTCCGTTTGCCGGAATCTTTACGCATGCACCGCTTGCGTCATATTCCAATCCGTGGAATGGGCACTGGATTGTGTGCCCGTCCATGATCTGGCCAAGCGAAAGGGATGCGCCGCGGTGGGCGCACTGGTCGTAAAAACATACGGCCTTGCCGGAAGCATCCCGCCAGAAAACCAAGCGTTCGCCAAGCCTGGTTGTACCAAGGGGCTTGTTTTTAAGCTCGCGCGATTCGAGAACCGCATACCAAAGGTTACTGATCATGGTCAGAGCATAACTCGGCTTTTTGTTTGCCGCAAGCCTTGTGTTGGCTATCATGTATACGCTGTGCTACAGTAGCTTTTAGAAAGGGAACATAGTATGAAAACGGCATCGCTACTTATGGGTCTTTTAGCGGGGATACTTTTTGGCGTTGCAACCCCTGTTAGTAAAATATTGCTTTCCAGCATGAACAGCTTTCAGCTGGCAGGTTTACTGTATATAGGCGCTGCCCTAGCTTTTTTACCCTATGTTGCAAAGAACAGGCTTAAGGAGCTTTCCTGGATTCGCGCAACAGCTAAGAAAAAATCCATTGTGGGCATTGTTGTGTTTGGCGGATTTTTGGGCCCCTTGTTCTTGCTGTTGGGTTTAAGCCTAGCCAGGTCTTCCTCTGTCTCGGTGTGGCTCAATATGGAACTGGTGGCTACCGCTATTTTAGGCGTTGCGTTTTTTAAGGATCACCTCGATATCCCCGCAGTTTTTGGGGTCTTACTAACTGTTGCCGCGGGCGTTGTCATGAGTTTCCAAGATGGCTTTGGCAGCATAGCGCCTGCGCTCTTTGTAACCCTTGCCTGTTTTTGCTGGGGAATTGACAACCACCTAACAGCGATAGTCGATGGCGCGTCTCCCAAGATGATAACCTTCATTAAAGGCATATTCGCCGGTAGCACCAATCTGATTATCGGCACCCTTGTATCTGGGCGAGGCTTTCCGCTGTACGCGTTAGCTCTTGCATTGCTTACCGGCATCGTGTCCTATGGCTTAAGCATTGTGCTGTATGTAAGCTCTGCCCAACACCTCGGTGCCACACGCAGCCAGATACTGTTTTCTACTGGCCCGTTCTGGGGCATACTAACCGCGCTTGTTGTGCTTGGCGAATCCATGAGCATATACGCTATAATCGCCAT
>JAKQNL010000009.1 GCA_029565815.1 Spirochaetota bacterium
TGGATCGGAAGACGAAGCCTGTATGCCTGCGAGCAGTGCAAGAGGAGCGCTCATAGCTCGGGCGATGCGATTTCTATCGAGCCCTTGCGGTGGATCGAATAGGTACAGCGCCTGTCCGTTAAGCGTAGGCAAGCTTACAGAAAGCTTGGTGTACTCATCGTTACCCGGCGACACGAGCCTGTACGCTGAGCTAACCAGTGTCGATTCGTCCTGGCTCATGACGGACATGGCGTAGAGCATCGTGGATTCTCGGATGACAGATGGCGCTGCGTCGGGAACGCCGCCCTGCTGTATGCCAATATTCACGATGCGGGACATGTAGTCCGGCAGTGCCAGGTCCGCGTTAGCCTGGGCAAACAGGAGCGCTATAACTAGCGCTATGGAGCCCACATAGGGCTTAAAGTATTTCAGGATCCTGAACATTCGTCTTCCTTTCCGCCATGCTGGCAGTGCAGGTTCCCATGTCGTTCCATAAGGAAAGAAGCAGCTTTCATAAGCGTCTTGGCTAGATGTATGCTTTCCTTCTCACCGAGGTGCTCTGTAAGGGCTATCATCTCTGCATGCATGCGCTTACGCATGGCTTGGCTTAGCTCGCGGCCTTTGTCCGAGAAGGACACGAGCACGACACGCCTATCGGCGCTGTCCGAGCCGCGCGTTACTAGGCCGCGTTTCAGTAGCGCGTCTACCATGGCCGTTACCGTTGGTGGTTTAACTCCCAGTTCGTCGGCCAGTTCCGATACCTTAAGCCCGGGAACGCCGCGTTCTTCGGCCAGGGCCAGGCAACGCATTAGCCTAAACTCGCCGTGGCGATGCTCCTCTCCGGCCGGCGGGCCGCCCGGAGGTTTGCGCCAAAACGAAAATGCCCTAAACGCATCGGCTAGGGCCTGGGCTCCCCGTGATAGGCCATCATCCTTGTGCTTGTGCTTGTCCATAGGTATCCTGATAAATAGTAAAGCTAATTGTTAGCACTCCTAACAATAATGACAATACTGCATCAGGTCAAGATATGATTAGCATAAATAAAAAAAAGCCGGCGAGCTGTGCTCCCCGGCTTCAAAAAAGATTTCTGTATTGATTTAGCGTTCCAGTTTTCGGTACACGTAGCGGTGCGGCCTGTCGGCGTCCCCGCCCAGTTTTTCGCGTCGGTATTCGGCATACTCGGACCAGTTGCCGTCGTACCACAGCACTTCACCGTCTTCAAAGGCCAAGAGGTGGGTGCACACACGGTCCAAAAACCAGCGGTCGTGGCTTACCACCAGCGCGCTGCCTGCAAAACCGTCCAGGGCTTCTTCCAGCGCGCGCAGGGTGTTTACGTCCAAGTCGTTGGTAGGCTCGTCCAAGAGCAAAAGGTTGCAGCCGTCTTTGAGCATCATGGCCAGGTTAAGCCGGTTGCGCTCGCCGCCGGATAGCACGCCCACTTTTTTTTGCTGGTCGCCGCCTGAGAAGTTGAACCATGAACAATACGCGCGGCTGTTCACTTCCTTCACGCCGCCGAGCTTGATGATGTCCAGGCCTCCGGACAGTTGCTCCCATACGGTTTTGTCTGCATCGAGGCCGGCGCGCATCTGGTCGGCATAGGCTATTTTTACCGTATCGCCTAAACGGAGATCGCCAGAGTCGGCTTTTTCCATCCCGGCTATAAGCTTAAACAAGGTGGTTTTGCCTGCACCGTTCGGGCCGACAATGCCGACCACAGCTCCAGGTGGCACGGTAAATTCCAGGTCCTTGAACAAGAGCTTGTCGCCGTAGGATTTGGTCAGGCCTTTTGCTTCCACCACCACCGAACCAAGACGGGGGCCGGGAGGAATGACTAGCTTGGTCTCACGCACTTTTTCGCGTTCGCCGTCTGCTAAAAGTTTTTCGTATTGATTGATACGCGCTTTGCTTTTTGCGTGGCGGCCTTTCGGACTCATGCGCACCCACTCCAGCTCCCGCTCGAGTGTCTTTGCCCGCTCTGAGTTGCCTTTTTCTTCCTGCTCTAGCTGCTTTGATTTTTGATCGAGCCAGCCGGAGTAGTTGCCCTTCCAGGGGATGCCTTCGCCGCGGTCCAGTTCCAGTATCCAGCCGGCTACATTGTCCAAAAAGTATCGGTCGTGGGTAACGGCTATGACCGTGCCTTCATACTGCTGCAAATGGCGCTCAAGCCATGCAACCGTTTCCGCATCCAGATGGTTGGTCGGCTCGTCTAGGAGCAGGATGTCCGGTTTTTTGAGGAGCAGGCGGCACAAAGCGACACGTCGGCGTTCGCCTCCGGACAGAACGTCCACTACCTGTTCCGCCGGCGGACAGCGCAACGCGTCCATCGCAAGCTCGAGCCGCGCATCGAGGTTCCATCCGTCGGCTGCCTCGATTTTTT
>JAKQNL010000021.1 GCA_029565815.1 Spirochaetota bacterium
TATTATCAGCCCGAAGCCTACGTGCCTACCCGCGACCTTTATATAGAAAAAGACGCGGACATAAACCAGGAAATAGAGCGCATGCGCCTGTCGGCGACCAGAAGCCTCATGGAACGCAGGGATGTGATCATCATAGCCACCGTTTCCTGCATTTACGGCCTTGCAACGCCAGAAGTTTACCGCGAGATGAAAGTGGAAGCCCGTTTGGGCGAAAACCTGGAGCCGGAGCGATTTAAGCGCGAACTGGTGTCCTTGCAGTACGAGCGTAACGATGCGGTGTTGGAGCGCGGCCGTTTCCGCGTCCGGGGGGATGTGATAGAAGTATGCCCTGCATACATAAACGAGGCATACCGCATCGAGCTGGATTTTGACCGCGTGGAGCGCATTCGCCGATTCGATCTGGTGTCCGGTGCGATACTGGAAGAACTGGATGCTGCCGTCATATATCCTGCAAAGCAATTCGTTATGCCGCAGTCGATGGTGCAGAAGGCTATCGCTGGCATTCGTGCAGAGCTGGATGGCCGCTACGAATCGTTCATGGCGGCCGGCAAGCTCGTAGAAGCCCAAAGGCTAAAAACCCGCGTGGAGTACGACCTGGAGCTTCTGGAGGAGATGGGGTTTTGCCCAGGCATAGAAAACTATTCCGGTCCTTTGTCCGGGAGAAAAACTGGGCAAAGGCCCTCGGTGCTCCTGGATTATTTCCCAAAGGATTTTCTTACCGTTATCGACGAATCCCACGTTACGCTTTCCCAGATCGGGGCCATGTATGCAGGCGACCGATCGCGCAAGCAAAACCTGGTGGACTATGGTTTCCGCTTGCCTTCCGCTATGGACAACCGCCCGCTTAAGTTCGAGGAGTTTGAGTCCCAGCTTGGCTCGTGCCTGTATGTGTCCGCGACCCCCGGCGAGGTTGAAGTTAAAAAATCCGCCCGTGTCGTCGAGCAGCTGATACGGCCGACCGGCTTATTGGATCCTAAAATAGAAGTCAGGCCAAGCGAAGGCCAAATGGAAGATATCTATACCGAGATAAAAAAACGCATAGCCTTAGGCGAACGCAGCCTCATCCTAACCCTCACAAAGCGTATGGCCGAAGAGCTGTCCGAATACCTTGGCTCGCTGTCGCTAAAAGTGCGCTACATACACAGCGAGGTGGAAACCATAGAGCGGGTTGAGATACTTAAGCAGTTGCGCATGGGCGAGTATGATGTATTAGTCGGCATCAACTTGCTACGGGAAGGCATAGACCTTCCGGAAGTTTCCTTCATAGCCATTTTGGATGCGGACAAAATCGGCTTTCTGCGCTCTGCAACCAGCCTTATCCAGATTGTAGGCCGCGCAGCCCGCAACGCAGCGGGCATGGTGGTCATGTATGCAGACCGCATGTCGGATGCAATGCGCAAGACCATAGACGAAACCGACAGCCGCCGGAGTAGGCAAATACGCTATAACGACGAGCACGGCATTACGCCTACCACCATTAAAAAGAACATTCAGGATATCCTTAGCCGTCACCATGAGGAAAAACAGGATCTTACCTCGCACGAATTGGAAACCATCAAGGCGTCCTACAACCTTGTGCTTCCGGCACAGCGAGCAGCCCTCGTGCGCAGGTTGGAGCGTGAAATGCTCGAGCGCGCAAAAAACCTCGACTTTGAGGCGGCCGCAATTTTGCGTGATGAAATAGAAACCATACGCAAGGGGGAGGCATGAAGTTATATTTGGATGTGTCGTTTGAATCACATGTTACCCTAAGCGACGACGACCGCCTGTCCGTAGAAGCGCTTACACTATCCTGTAAGCGCTACGACGGCGTGGACCCTGCCATGTACTTCGATACGCACTTAAATGTTGTGCCTGGCTTAAAAGCCTGGTTTCTAGCCTGGGGCAAAGGCCATGGCGACAGCCGCGTTCTTGTAGCTGCAGCCCGTATTTTCGCGCCGAGCCGACAGGAGGCCGAGCTTTCCGTCGCCGTAAAACCTCCGTACCGCAGGCAGGGTTTGTTTCGTGCTCTTATGGCTATGACACGGCAGGCATTGTGCCAGGCAGGTGTTGTAAGGCTTCTTTTAGCGGTTGATGCTCGCAGGGGCTACGGCGCGCTTATAGCCGACAGTTTAGGCGCGGTTCGATCGCACGGCGAGCATATGATGTCCCTTTTGCGCGATGAGTTCACCCCGCAGCCGGATGGACCGGTAGTGCGCCTTGTCGCCGTCGATGAGTGTACTGTGGATACGGCCGTTGATATTTCCGTCCGCGCTTTTGGGGATGATCCTTCGGATGCAAGAACTTTCATCGAGCAAGCCATGAAGGATGACGAGCGCGAACAGTTTCTGGTGTTCTCGCAGGATGGACCTATAGGCGCGGTATCCTGCGCGCTCCATGATGGAGCAATGCTGCATGGTTTGGGTGTTGTCCCAGAGTACCGTGGCCGCGGTTTTGGCGGCGCGATACTGGATACTGCCGCACAGTTGTTGTTTCGCCGTGGCTACAAAGAAGTGAGTTTAGAAGTGGATGATCAGAATAGCGCAGCTTTGGCTCTGTACCGTTCGCGCGGCTTTTGCGAACAATCCAAAATCGATTACTGGAACATTCGGCTGGACAGCGATACCATGAACGATTCTACAGGGGGCCAAGCATGCATCTGACATTCCGATGGTTTGGCGAGATGGACTCTATTCCGCTTCGCCATATCCGCCAGATTCCTGCAATGCGCGGAATCGTTGCGGCGCTGTACGATGTGCCGCCAGGTCTTGCCTGGAACGCAAGTGATCTTACGCGCATGCGTTCTCGTGCGGAGGATGAAGGCTTGGAGTTCCGTGTGGTGGAATCCATTCCGATTCCAGAAAGCATAAAACTCGGGGGGCCACAGCGGGACGCCTATATCGAAGCATGGATTAAAAGTTTGGCGGCTGTCGCAGAAGCTTTGGGACCCGCATCGGCCCATAGCGCATCGGAAGAGCCAGTCGTGGTTACCTACAACTTTATGCCGGTGTTCGACTGGACTAGGAGCCAGCTCGATAAGCTTTTGTCCGATGGCTCTAGGACCTTGGCTTATGATCGCGATGCTGTAGAGCGTTTGGATCCTTTTGATGGCGAACTGGATCTACCCGGCTGGCTGGCCAGGTACTCGCGCGAGGATATTTACAAGCTCATCATGCAGTATCGGGATATGAAAAACGAAGACATCTATGCGAACATGCTATATTTCCTTCGCGCCGTAACGCCGGAAGCAGAACGGCTGAACCTTCGCCTGGCCCTGCACCCGGATGATCCGCCGTGGCCCATTTTCGGCATACCGCGCATCATGAGCACAGCCGAGCACTTGCGTAGGCTTTTCTCCGACGTCCCGTCGCCAGCCAACGGCCTGTGCCTGTGTACCGGTAGTTTTGGCGCAAGCCCGGAGAATGATCTACCCGCCATGGCGACAGAGTTTTCCAGCCGGGTTGCGTTTGCCCATTTACGCAACGTGCGTATTTTTGGCAATAGGTCATTTGAGGAAAGCGCGCACTGGAAAGGCGCGGGCAGCATAGACCTGCCTGCTGTGGTACGTGCGCTCAAAGCCGGCGGATTTTCCGGTCCGGTACGTCCGGATCACGGCCGCATGATATGGGATGAAACGGGCAAGCCAGGCTACGGCCTCTTTGATAGAGCTTTGGGCGCTCAATATATCCAAGGTTTACTGGACGCGTAAAATGCAAAGACGGCTCCGCACTGCGGAGCCGCCTTTTTACACAGAGTAGGGCTCTTGCAGCCGGCTACTCCACTGGAATCGAGCCAGTCGTTTTAGTCTTTTGCTTCCACCACAGGCGCGTCGGCAGCGTTCTTCTTAACGCTTTCAATGCCGTTCATGCAGGCAGATTGGGTGTTGTAGGCTTCGCTTACAGCGATAACCTGTCCATTGCCAGCCTTGAGCCTGAAGCGGAACTTGCCGCCCTTGTCGGTGTACCATTCGAATTTTCCAGCCATATGTAACCTCCTTGATTTCATGAGCCTAGGATACATCCATTGACCCAAGCGTTTCAAAACGCATATCGGTCTTCAAGTCTAATCTCCAAGTAAGCAAAGCGCAAGCTCCACAGGTTCCATACGCGTAGTGTACTCAAACAGCCCGATAAGCGGCCACTGGAGGAACCATGTACATTCTGCTCGCGCTCCTGTGCCTGACAGCTTGTTCGCCCACAGCGGGCGTACCTGCTTCTACACAAGTTTCCATATCGGCGGCTTCCCATCCTCGAGTCGAGGCCATTTCCGCTAACCGGGCGGACCTAGCCGAGCTTGAACGGCGAGGCGGCTTTGCATCGGGAATGGGCCTCAAGGAGGCAGAGCTGTCCCTGGAGGATGGCGACGGAAGTTCGTATGTTCTTGCGCTGTACAAGGAGTTTCTGTACGAGCGTGATTACGGAAGCCCAGCCAACGAATGGTCTGAGCTCCGCTCGCTCGCTGACGCTCTTCCACAGCTTGGGTTTACGGAGCCCGAGCTCAAGCGCGCTCTGGATGTTCTTACCGTGCTTGGATACATCGAGGCCGGCAACTGGGATCTTGCTGGATCACTGCTTCCCGATGCAAAACCTGATGAGCCTGATGGCATGCTTAGCTGGCTTGGAGCTTTATGCAGATTGTACGGGCAGGGGAGCCCAGAGGCTCAATCTCGCTATGGTGCCCTGCAAACCAGATACCGTAATCTGCCTAGTTACTGGTACCACGCTGCCATGAACTCCGGGCGCATCGAACTGCAGAGGGATGCGGCTACGCGCTGTGTGCTTCTGTCGCCGGGCGGGCCTTTGGCACTGAAGGCACGTGTCGTTCTTGCTCGTTCCTATGGGCTTGGCCCTGAGGATGCATCATCGCTGCTTTTGGCACAGGAGACTCAAGCTGTCGTGACCCAGGCTTTGGAATCCGGAATGCTTAGCCGGCTTGCCGAGCTTTTTCCTGTTCTGTCTCTGCCGGACAATCCGGAAACCCTGTATGCCCTGGGCGCGCTCAAAGCTCTTGCGGCGGACAGCAGCGTGCTGGCGTGGTTGAAAGAACAGCTTGCTGGGGCCAGCGGTCGTTTGGCCGAGCGCTTGGTCTATGTGAATGGTTAAATGCATGGAACAATCTATAACCGTTGTGACGTGTTTGTTTCGAGGCTCGGGTAAGCACCTGGTACATTCGCGCGCTTCCTTAGGATTGCCCTTGCTAGCGGCCCTCTGTCTATGCCTGTGCTGCCTAAGCTGTGAAGTGGCTAGCCAGGGTCATGAGGCGGCTCTGTCTCGATACCTTGATGCAGCAGCCGCTTATGATACAGGCGATATGGCTAAAGCCCTTTCCATAGCAGAAAGCGCACTGGCTCTTGACCGAACGATGGTTCCAGCCCTGGTGCTTGCCGGCAAGGCGGCTTTTTTCCAGTCCATCCCAGATAAGGCATCGTCGTTCCTTGAACAGGCGCTACGCTTGCGTCCATCAGGAACAGAAGCCCGTCTGTGGCTGGCGCGGGTGCAACGCTTCAACAGCGAAGATGAC
>JAKQNL010000057.1 GCA_029565815.1 Spirochaetota bacterium
TTTGTACCATCATGATGCGCCAGGGCATCTTGATGGTCGCACGTCGTGCTCTTTCATAATCCTGTCCTTTATCCAGGTACCGGAACAGGGGCGCCAGGGTTTGGAACATAATGAACATCTGCAGTATGTAAGCGAATGCGAATAAACCTATAACCACCGGTTTGAATACGTAGGGCAAACGTTCCAGGAAACCCAGGCCAAGCATATCCAACTTGCTGCTGAATACAGTGTTAAAAAGCTCACTGGAATACAGAAAGATCGCCTGTATCCCCAAGCATATAAACGCCAAGCGCATTTTTAAGGTACGGGAAAGCGTTTGGCCCACGAGTTCGGACATGTTTTCCTCCGGCGCTCTCATTCTAGCGGATGAACTCATGCTTCTCAAGAGAAAAGCACCCGTATGGGAAAAGGTGGAGGTTTTGGATGTATTGCTGCATGGTGAGCCTGTTCACGTAAAAGCTCCTTTTGACAACTGAGCACAGCTCGACCTATACTGATGCCACTCTCCAGTCCAAGGCGGATACGCATGCATACCCGATCTGAAAACGGAACTCGACTGGCCAAGCGCTTGCTTATGACCAACCTGATAGCCAATGCGGTTGGCGGCCCTGTAACGGCCGCCTATGGCGGATTCATGATGGATTTCTCCGACTTAAGCCTTGGCCGCTTTATTGTTGTGGTTATTATCGTGATGGCGGTAAATCTGGCGCTCCTTTCCATCCCGGCAAATCTGTATCTTGGAGCAAGGCTGCACCGCGAGCGAGCCTTACTCAGCTCCGATACCCCAGCGAGCCTTCGGATACGTGCCTTTATGTTCATTTATAGGCTACCTCTAATTCAGGCGGGGCTTATCTTCGCTAGGATGTTCCTGTCCGCAGCCGCTGTCGTCCTCGCGCTGGGTCCTGTATTCTTTTCCGGCCTCCATGCGCTGGCAGTGCTGTGTTTTGGCATTTACGCAAGCTATGTCATAGCCGTTATCAATTATTATTACCTTCAGCAAGCCGCTTCTGCCCTGTGCGAAGATGTTGTAGCCGATCTTCCTTCGGATGACGAGCTCATACGTTCCAGATCCGGCGGTAGAGGCGCTCGGCCGCTGTCTGGTACCCGGGCGATAGTGCCGACATTCATAACCAGTCTAGGCATTTTGTTTTTGGTGCTTGGCCTTCAGACTCAGAGTGGAGGAGCTAATTTCCTGAGTGGGCGCGTGGCGGCCGCGCTCGGCCTTAACGTGCTCACCATGATACCCCTTAACCTTATAATAGAACGTTTCCACTCAAAACGGCTTGCCATGATCAGTAAGGGCCTTGAGGATATCGTGGACCGCGGCGACATTATGCGCAACATGGCTACGGATCTGGGTGATGACTATGCCATAACGGCCCACCGTATTAACCGGAGCTTCGATTTGTTCCGCCAGGTGCTTAAAGGTCTTGGATCGGCGTCGTCAAAAATTTCTAACGCGGTGATGGGATTCTCGTCGCAGATTAGGGAAACCGTAGCAGCGACTACGCAGCAGGCTTCAGCCGTCAAGGAAATGGTTAGCTCCATGGAAAGCTCCAACCAGATAAGCATGCAAATAGAAGGCAAGGTAGAGGAGCTTGCCGGCCAGGCCCAGGAAAGCTTGGGGCTGGTTGACGATGGTTTTGGAAAGATTCAGGATACCATACGCAAGATGGATGAAATAAAAGACGCGAACGTGCAAACGCTCAACGAAATAGGCGATCTAACAGAAGAACTGTCGAGCATAGGCGAGATCATAGAAATCATCAGCAACATCGCAAACCAAACCAGGATCATAGCATTCAACGCGGAGCTAGAGGCTTCTTCCGCCGGAGCCGCGGGCACAAGCTTCCGCATAGTTGCCGAGGAAATACGCCGTCTGGCTAACGGAACGGTGGATTCACTGGTGGGCATACGCGGCCGTATCGCGCAGATCCAGCAGGGGTCGCAACGCCTGCTGGAAACTTCCGAAGACGGAACTGCGAAGATCCAGGAAGGCATGCAATTGTCCGGGGATCTTAACAACATCTTTATGAGCATACGCGAGTCGGCAGACGGCACGTCCAATTCGGCACGTGCCATACGGCAGGTGCTTGCGGAACAAAACCAGGCTTTTGACCAGATATTCAGCACCATTAAACAAATTTCCGAAGGTGCCGAGCAAGTGATGGCCGGCACAAGGATGGCAGGCGGGGAAGTGGGGCGGCTGCAGGGTTTGATGGACGAGCTGAAAACCACGCTTGCGCACTTTAGATTTGATACGGCTCTGGCTTCGGATGCAACGAAAGGCATATCGGTTGGAAATGGCACCAGCACTACCGGAGGGCAGTTATGAAACGCGGCACGTTTATCTCATTCATTTTCATCGCCGCTGTATCGCTGTTTCTTTTGGGCTGCGAAACCGATTTGCATAGCATAGACCTGTCCAGCCGAGGATCGGTAACTGTAGATGATGGAACTGGGCCCCAAGCGTGGAACGGAAAGCCTTTACCCAAGGCAGCTCGCGGCGAGGTAATCGTTTACCGCGTGAATATGGAGCTGTCTATTGACGGCGCGCTTTTCCCAAATGGCCCCTGCTTGGTTATAGGTCCGTCGCCTTTTCCTTTTCAGATCATGCTGAACGGCAAGCTTGTGTCCCGCTATGGTGAACCGGGAGACCCGCACCGCATTCGCAAATTCAATTCCGAGCTGGTGCACCTGGATCCGTCGGAGCTTGGCCAGGCCAATGTCCTGGAGCTTACTATGCATGTAGGATCGGAACAGGCGCCCCTGCCGGAGCTGGCAATAACCGACGCCCATGCCGGTTCATCGTACGTGTACTGGCGTAATTATTTTATGACCCAGCTCGTTGCCGGCGGATTTTTGGTCGGCATACTTTTGTTCGTTTACTTTATCTTGATGTCCATAGTAGGTAAGGGCAAAGACAAGCGCTTTTTGTGGTTTGCAGGCATTTGCGGATCCATTGCGCTTGCCTATGTAAACATGGTTTTCAACCACCTGGCCGTATCCGACACCGTGCTGACCAAACTGAGCAGGATTGGCTTTTTTGTATGTGCGGTTATGCTCAGTTTTTATGTAATGGAAACAGCCCAGCTGTTACACAAGAAGCGCTGGCTGAAACAAATAGAAATAGCCGCCATGACCCTTGCTTCCATCTGGGTAATCGTGCAGAAGGATTTTGTATCCACAAACGCTGCTTTCCACCTGGCTATGCAGTTCGTTATCACTCCCAATCTGGTGCTGAGCGCTTTGGTTCTCGTGATCGCTATTGTGCGCCAGGGGGTTAAGCGCTATGCGATTCTGCTTATGGGCATGGTCGGTGTAATCTTTACAAGCTTCTTCGATTTGATCCATGAAAGCGCAAGCCTTATCCCCTATGCATGGCTCCTCGTGTACGGCTACATGTGGATCGTCGTTTGCGTGTTCCTTGAATTGGCGATAAAACAGGAACGCCTGTCCAGGCAGGCCATTCTGCAGGCCAAAGACTTGGTCGTAAAAAACGAGCTTTTAGGACAGGTGTTCGAGCATCTGCAATCCGGTTCGGCGGTTCTTGCAAACTCAACAGAAGACCTGGCCGTTTCCACACGGGAAATTAGTATAACCGGTAACCAGCAGGCGGCTGCTGTCCACGAAATCGTAGCAACAATGGAAGACGCACAGACGCTGCTGGATAAAATTGCCCAGAAATCGACGAGCGTACGCGAAGATTCCAATGCGACAGCCCGCAAGGCTGAAGGCGGCATGGCGAGCGTGCGTGAGGCGCTCAAGCGCCTAGAAGCTGTTATCGGCCGCATCAACGAGTCCATAAACCTGATGACGAACCTAAGCGACCAATTCGGTTCGATTTCTGACATAGTCAAACTGATAGAAAGCATAGCGACGCAGATACGAATCATCGCATTCAACGCATCCCTGGAGGCGGTCGCCGCAGGGGACGCCGGCAAGAATTTCATGATTGTAGCCGATGAAGTGAAGCGCCTGTCGGACTCCACCATGGCCAGCGTTAAAAACATCCGTTCAAAAGTAAGTTCTATCGTATCCACATCGGATTCCATGGTTAAGGTAGCCAGGCAGGACTATATGGCTCTGGAACAAAGCTGGGACATTGCTTCAGGTATTGGGGAAACGCTGAGCGGCATCACGACGGAGGCAAACTCGTCGGCAATGGCTACGGCCGAAATAGACGCATCGATAGCGGAGGAATCGGCTGCTTTCAGGCAAATCGTACAGTCACTGAAAGAAATATCATCTGGCGTAAACAACTTTGTGGAATCATCCAGCCACACGTCGGAGACCACCGCCAAGATCAACGACATTGCGGAACAGCTACGGGATCTGATAGCGCATAACTCGGCAGAAACCGTTGGCTCGCAGGCGAAGGACGCATAGTGTTATGAAGCTTTGGGATGGCTGCTGCGTGCTCTTTTGACAAAAGGAAGCGTTCCATCCCGTTGGCTGTAGGCTTTGCGGTTTTTGATAACTCTATGTTGGAAAAGCAATTATAGAGGAGTTATCCCAAAGGTTCGTAACACTGATGGTAGCTAGGCTTAAAAGTTGAGTTAATTGCTCTGTTTATCTGCTTGCCAATTTTTACGATCGCTGGTAGCATGGTCTTGGAATCCATAGTGAAAGTTAACAAGCCTCGCCAGCAGTCTAGCTCCTCACTGTATTGCTTAAGGGGCTTAACGCCTGCGCAAGAATGCTGTTTGGATAGCACTGAAGAAACCGTATGCGTGTGGCGTTCCTGGTTTGATATTACGCCAGTCCCGGTGTGGGTAGAGGATTTTTCAGCGCTCGCTGCGCGATTTCAGGAGCTTCGTTCTTCCGGGGTTACTGATATTGAGGCTTGGATACGTGCTAATCCCGCAGCAGTGAAAGCAATGGCGCAACAGGTACAGGTAGTGGATGCAAACGCCGCTGCAGTGCACTTGCTTGGTGCGTCTGACAAGAGCCAGCTCTTGGGAAACTTGAGCATAGGTTTTGACGAAACCAGCTATGATACGTTTGCGGAAGAACTTGTGAAAATCGCGCGGGGTGAACGCAGGTTTAGTGTAGATATCGCTGCGCATACCATGCGCGGTGAGCATAAACTTCTGCGCATGCAATGGAGCACAGGCGCGGGGCATGAAGATGATCTATCTGTTGTGTTTCTCTCGGCGCTGGATATAAGCGATTTGGTGAACACGCAGGCAGACTTAAAAAAAGCTCTAAAAGCCAAGGATTTTTTTCTCCGTGAAATAGAGCACCGGGTCAGAAATACGCTTACGCTTATCGATTCTTTACTGGAAATGGCTGCTGCAAGTTCTCCGGACTCAAAGCATTTATTGTATTCAATTGCCCGCCGTGTAGATGCCCTGGCGGCTGTCCATGATTCCCTGTATCAAAGCGAGGATCCGTCGCTTGCCGATTTGGCTGAATGCGTTGGCGGATCTTCCAGGCAGGCTTTTCACCGTTGTAGTGAACCCGGACACGTGCGGCTGAACCTGGTTCTTGAAAGCGCAAGCATACCTATCGAAGCGGCAGCCCCGGTAGCTCTATTGACCAGCGAGCTGGTTGCAGCTTTTCTGGCAGCCTTCCCCCAAACCGCCGTATTATGCGTGGAAGCCAAAAAACAGGCAGACGGCAGTGGCTATGTTGCCGTGGCTACGGATGCTGTGCTAGCCCCGCTGGACTCTCCTGTTCCGGAAGGCAAGCTTACGGACGCGCTTGTGGCACAGCTGCACGGATCGCTTGTGCGCCAAGAATTAGATTCAGGCTACAAGGTCAGCGTTACATTTCCGTTTTTCTATCCTGGAAGGTAATGCTGTCAACTCCATTGTTGAAAACTTGTACGAGCGATTGGCTCGTTGCCCATTGTTGAAGCGATCGAGCGCGGAAAAATCCAACATGGGTCGTATCCAAACGGTACCACCAGGACAAAAAATTGCTTCGTTCCTGTGGTGCAAACGCTGTGCGGATGGCAAGTATGCCGCCTGGCTTAAGGCAGCTTGCTACCATGCTAAGGGTTTGTAACGGGTTTGCAAGGTGTTCGGCAACTTCGTGCATGATAATCGCATCCCATTGGCTTTTCGACCATGGTGTTTCGGGCAGGAAAAATGGGTCGTATGATGAACCTATCATTCCGCTCTGCGTTACTAGTTTTTCCATCAGCGTGCTTGGACCGCAACCGAAATCCAGGACACGCATGCCTGGTTTGAGCCAGGGCAAAACTGCTGTTTGTACAAAGCCGAGCATCCATGAACGGTAGGATGGATCATTGGGGTCGTTATGGTGGGCTAGGTAGCGTTGCTTTTCGTCCTCTTCACGGGGAAGCCTGTCGGTGGTCTTTTGGATATATCCGCATACACCGCATTCGGCATATCCGCCATCGCGTGCGCCGAAAGGCTCAGCCTTACTCAGGCATAATCTGCACGTCATGAATCGACTATAGCATAGAGCTAGGGTGATGTCTTGACACAAGAGCATTCTGTGTTTATTTTTACATCGACCGCTTGGATCAGGCACAAGCCCGGATGGGAGTGCAGACCGAGACGGGAGGAAACAATGGCTATCTATTCGTGGCCCGTCACAAGGGCTGCCTTGTGACTATCCTTACACTCAAGCAGCTTTCCTATACCTATCCGGGCGCCTCGCAACCAGCCTTAAGTAATATAAATTTTATCATACCAGAAGGCCAGTATGTAGCCGTACTTGGAGCAAACGGCAGTGGTAAAAGCACGCTTGCCCGTTGCCTTAACGGGCTCCTGCCACCCCAGCCCGGCTCGGTTAGCTTTATGGGCCTGGACCCTTCCGTGAGCACGGATAGGCTTACTATCCGAAAAAACCTTGCCATGGTTTTTCAGTCCCCGCCGGATCAGATTGTTGCATCGGTTGTCGAAGAGGATGTAGCGTTTGGCCTGGAAAATCTAGGCGTTAGCCGCGAAGAAATGCTCGTACGGGTTCGTGATGCTCTGTCGCTGGTTGGCTTGTGGGATGAACGCGGACGCCCTCCGCGGTTTTTATCTTCGGGCCAGCAGCAAAGGCTGGCGGTTGCCGGTGTTGTCGCCATGGCTCCTCGCTTTGTCGTGTTCGATGAGGCTACCTCCATGATAGATCCACAGGGGCGCAAGGCTATTCTGGATATTCTGGACTTGCTTTCCGCTTCGGGCACGACCATCATGCACATCACCCATGACATGTCCGAAGCCTCCCGGGCACAAAGGGTGTTGGTGCTCAATAACGGAAGCCTGGTTTTTGACGGCAGCCCTGAGCTTCTGTTTGCCCAGCCGCAGCCGCGTCTGGATGCATGGTCACTGGTTCTGCCGCAAGCCGCGATTGCCGCTAAAAGCACCGGCTTGCCCATTGTCCTATCCGAGTCTGCGCGCGATTTTGGGATGCGCCTTGCACATGCAAAACAAAATAGCCGCACTAGCTGCGTTCATTGCATGCATGTTCAGCCGAGCACCCATTCGCCCGAAGCGGATCGTGATGCGCACAGCCCCGACATGCAAACCGCTTTTAGTATGGAAGACGTTTCATTCAGGTATCTGGCTAAAACCGCGTCGGAGCGGATAGCAGTACGATCTTTGTCCATGGAACTACAACAGGGCCACATCCTGTCACTCGTTGGCCTTACCGGATCCGGAAAATCTACGGTTTTGCAGCTCATGGCCGCTCTTCTGTTTCCTAGTGAAGGAAAAGTAATGCATTTTGGCCGGGACGTAAGCGCCAAAACTTCTGATCCA
>JAKQNL010000069.1 GCA_029565815.1 Spirochaetota bacterium
CGCACAGGCCACGCTGGCCAAGGCCCAGGCCGTGGCCGCAAGCGGCGTCGTGGAAGTCGCGGAGGCCGTGAGCGCGGCGTCCGGCGACTGGGCGGAGCCGGCTGCGGAAGCTGTAACGGCAGTTTCAAGCGCGGTGGCCGAAGCCGTGACCGCGGCATCCGGCGAGTGGACGGACGCTGCAGCCGGGGCGGTACAGACGGTTACCGTCGGCGTTGCGGACGCGGGCACCAAGGCCTTGGGCAAAGTGTGGGACCTTACCAAACCCATCTTCAATCCGAGTAGTCCCCTGGTTACCTGGTTCCGCACCACCTTCATGGACGGGCTGTTCAGCCACCTGCCCTTTGAGCTATTCCAGCTCATGATAGTGGTCATGGAAATCGTTATTGGCCTGGCCCTCTTTGGAGGTGCCTTCACCTGGTTTGCCGCGGTTGCAAGCATAGCGATGTGCGTTATCTTCACGCTGTCGGGCATGTTCGCCTGGGACCAGCTGTGGTTTGTGTTTGCCGCAATCCTCATGATGGGCGGCCTGGGCCGTGCATTCGGCATGGATTACTGGATTGTTCCGTTCTTTAAGAAATGGTGGAACGGCACCAAGTTGGCCCGCAGGTCCCACTTGTACGCAGACGACCCGAGCAAATAACGGAAGGAAACAAAGCGGCCTGTTCCCGTGAAGCAAGCGGGGCCCAAACGCTTGGGTCCCGCTTTTCATATGCCGCATACCAGCATGGACGATTTCTGGCTCGACCAAGAACAACTAAAACCCCGCCTGGCTCGCGTGCACGACATCATGCTCGATGTGGTGCGCAGCAATGCGTTTCCGCTTGCCGATGCCGTAGAAAGCCTGGTACAGGCAAACGGCAAAATGCTCCGTCCGGCCTTCCTCCTTATCGCGTCGGATTTTGGAAAGAAAAAACAGGGCATAGACGAGCTAGCCGCGGCCATAGAGCTTTTGCACGTGGCTACGCTCATACACGACGACGTGATAGACCAGGCCGACACGCGCCGCGGCATCACAACCTTACACGCGCGTTTTGGCGTAAAAGAAGCCGTCCTGGCAGGTGATTGGTTGTTAACACGATGCTTCCGCCTTGCATCGGAGCATTCCAGCCCGGCCAATGCCCGGCTTATCGCCCAGCTTTTAGGCTCCATCTGTTCCGAGGAAATACACCAGGACATGGAAACCTACCTGTGGCCAGCCAGCGTGCGCAATTACCTGCGTAAGATTTCCGGAAAAACCGCCGCCCTGTTTGGCATGGCCTTGCGGGTTGGCGCTAGCGAGTCCAAAGCCATGTCTGCCGTGGTATCCACCCTTACCCGGGTTGGCTACAACGTGGGCATGGCCTTTCAGATAACCGATGACATTCTCGATTTTCGCGCAAGCGAAGGTGATATGCGTAAGCCTGTAGGCAAGGATCTGCGCGAGGGCCTGTGCACGCTTCCCCTCATACTGGCCCTTGCTTCCAATGCCGCTGCCTTGAAACCGCTCCTAGGCGACGGACCCATGGGGGAAGCAAACGTGGCTAACGTGCTTACCCTGGTTCGGGATTGCGGCGCTTTGGAACACGCTAAAACATTTGCATCCGCCTATACTAAACGAGCCATTCTGGAACTGGACAGGCTACCCGATGTTCGGGCAAAGCACGAGCTACGACACTTGTGCGACAAGCTTCTAGGACGAAGCTGGTAGCAAGAACGTACTACAAAGGAACCACCATGCTGTCATACATACTAGCCGGCTTTGCCCTGGCCATGGACGCGTTTGCCGTATCGGTATCCTCAGGCATCTGCATAGCCGGGCTTACCTTCCGCTATGCCCTGCGTACTGCGTTCGCATTCGGGCTCTTTCAGTTCCTTATGCCGCTGGCCGGCTACGCGGTCGGTTCGTCGTTTGCATCGGTGATACAAAGCTGGGACCACTGGCTTGCGTTTGCCCTGCTGTTTGCCGTAGGCGCGAAAATGCTGTACGAAGCACTGAACAAAAAAGCCGAAGAATCCTGCTCGGAAGAAGAGCTTAAAAAGAAAAACGTGTTAAAGCTGAGGGTGCTTTTAGTGCTAGCGTTTGCAACCAGCATCGACGCGCTGGCCGTGGGCGTAAGCTACAGCTTGATAGATGCGCCAATCTGGCTGGCAGCGTCCATCATAGGCATCATAACTTTTGTACTATGCGTGTTAGGCTGCGAGTTTGGCAAACGCTTGGGTTCGCGCTTTGAGCGCATAGCGGAAATAGCCGGCGGCCTGGTGCTTATAGGCATCGCCATTAATATCTTGGTTTCCCACCTGGTGACCCGATAAAGCCAAACAAGCTGCCCCCCGTTGTTCTCGGAAGGCAGCTTTTTCCATTTACGACAGCCCGATGATCTTTCCCGTTTCCGTGTCGATATCCATGCCGTGGTAGCCAGGTTTACTGGACAGGCCGGGCATGGTGTTTATCTCGCCGGACAGGGGATACACAAAGCCGGCGCCGGCGGCCAAGCGCACGTCGTTCACCGGGAAGATAAAGCCCTTGGGCGCGCCTTTTAGCAAAGGATCGTGAGACAGCGAGTACTGGGTCTTAGCCATGCAGATGGGCAGGCGGTCGTAACCAAGCTGGCTGAACTTGTCTATGGCTTTCTCCGCTTCCGCCGAGTAGCTTACATGTTCGGCGCCGTACACTTCTCGTGCTATGCGGTCTATCTTCTCTTTTATAGACAAGTCCAAAGGATAGAAGGGCTTTACATCCGACGTGATTTCCGCAGCCTTTACTACGGCCTGTGCCAGAGCTGCAGCCCCGTCGCCGCCGTCGGCCCAGTTGGTGCTTACCACCGCATCCTGGGCGCCTGCCTTTATTGCCGCATCCCGTATCAGGTCCCACTCCGCCTGGGTGTCCGTAGGGAATGCGTTTATGGCAACCACGGCCGGAACGCCAAACTTGCGCACTATGTTTAAGTGAGCTATAAGGTTTGGTAAACCTTTTTTTACCAGCTCCAGATTTTCTTCCTTGTACTCTTTGGCAAGGCCTTTGCCCGGGCTTACCTTTGGACCGCCGCCGTGCATTTTAAGGGCACGTACCGTAGCCACAACAACCACCGCGTCCGGAAACAGGCCGGAGGTGCGGCATTTTATGTCCACGAATTTCTCAAAGCCCATGTCCGCGCCGAAGCCGCTCTCCGTCACCACATAGTCGCCTATCTTCACGGCTATCTGGTCGGCTATCACCGACGAGTTACCGTGCGCGATGTTAGCGAAGGGACCGGCGTGGACGAAGGCAAGCTGTTCCTCCAGGGTCTGGAGTATGTTCGGCTTGATGGCGTCCTTAAGGAGTATGGTCATGGCGCCGGCCACGCCCAGGTCCTCGGCGGTCACCGCCTTGCCGTTCTTGTCTATGGCTAACACGATGCGGCCTATGCGCTCGCGCAGGTCCTTTAGGTCCTTGGCCAAGGCCAGTATGGCCATAACCTCGCTGGCCACGGCAATGTCAAAGCCGCTTTGGCGCAGTGGGCCGTTATCCACTCCTCCTATGCCAAGCACGATGTCGCGCAATGGCCTGTCGTTCATGTCCACCACGCGACGCCACAAAACCTGGTACTTGTCTATGTTAAGTTTAGTTAATCCCTGTTTCTGGAAAAAATCATCCGACCAGCGGCTTTCGTGATACATGCGCGCATCCAGGGCCGTTGCACACAGGTTGTGGGCCGCAGCTACGGCATGGATGTCGCCGGTCAGGTGCAGGTTAAAGTCTTCCATGGGGACTATCTGGCTGTAGCCGCCGCCTGCCGCTCCACCCTTTATGCCGAAGGTAGGCCCCATAGACGGCTGGCGTATGGCCGCTATAGCTTTTTTTCCTATGCGCCCAAGGCCCTGTACAAGGCCGACTGTGGTGGTGGTTTTTCCCTCGCCCAGCGGCGTCGGGCTTATGGCGGTAACATCTATGTATTTAGCCCGCTTGGGCATGTCCGCATTTTGCTTCAGGAACTCAAGCCGAACCTTTGCCTTGTAGCGGCCGAAGTGGTCGATACACTCGTCGCAAATGCCGTAATCCTGGGCCACTTGTACTATTGGTTTAATGACGGCAGCCTGGGCTATTTCTATATCACTAGGCACCGGTTTCTTGCGTTCGATAGACATGGTTCCTCCTTGTTACAGCCAGGGCTAATGCCTGATGGTGAACCAGACAAAGGTATCGTTTCCTGTCGACCTGGTCAAAGGGTGTTTAGTGTTACGAAGCTTTGGGATGCATCTGATATAATCTATTATAAAATAATGATTTATGACTCCATTTCAGTGGTTTTTCCAGCATCTGTAAAAAAGGCTATTAGGGAATGACATCCGCCCGCTTTTATCCCAAAGCTTCGTAACACTCATTAAAGGGTGAATGCCTTCTTTCCTTGACCATTCGCGCTTCCCGGGCTAGAGTGCGCCCATGTACCAGTACTTGATAGAAGGCGGGCATCCTATACGGGGCACCGTCAAAGCCAGCGGCAACAAAAATGCCGCTCTTCCGTGCATAGCAGCCAGCTTGATGGCAAACGCACCGGTTATCCTGCGCAACATTCCGGAAATAGAAGATGCGATAGTCATGCTGGATATATGTACCGCGCTTGGAGCCAAGGTGGAGCGCTTGGACCGCAACAGCTGGAGCATAGATCCAGCAAGCGTAAAAGACTCGGAAGTGCCAGCCGCCCTGTCCGGGAAGGTTCGAGCATCCATACTGTTTGCCGGGCCCCTGCTTGCTCGCTTCGGTTCGGTTACGCTGCCGCCGCCCGGTGGCGATGTTATAGGCCGCAGGCGGCTGGATACCCACCTCTTGGCTCTAGAGGAGCTGGGCGCGCGTATAGAGATGAACGGAGCCTTCCGCTTTACCGCAAACAAGCTGAAAGGCGCGGACTTATTCCTAGACGAGGCTTCGGTTACAGCCACCGAAAACGCCATCATGGCTGCTGCCATGGCCGAAGGCACTACCTTCATACGCAATGCGGCCAGCGAGCCCCATGTGCAGGATCTGTGCAAGCTGCTATGCGCGATGGGTGCAAACATCCAGGGCATAGGGTCCAACATTTTGATCATACAAGGCGCAACATCTCTCCACGGTGCCGACTACTCCATAGGGCCTGATTTCATGGAGATAGGCTCCTTCATCGGTTTGGCCGCAGCCACTCGCGGAGAAATAACCATAGAAGGCGTAAACCACGACGACCTGCGCATGATGCGCATAGCCTTTGCCCGCCTGGGCATAAGCTGGAGCGCCGAAGGTTCATCCCTTACCGTGCATGCCGGACAATCCATGCGCGTTGTGCCCGACCTGGGTGGCCAAATACCCAAGATAGACGACGCCCCCTGGCCGGGATTCCCGCCCGACCTTACATCCATCATGGTGGTGCTTGCAACGCAGGTGGAAGGAACCGTACTGGTTCACGAGAAAATGTTCGAGTCGCGCATGTTCTTTGTGGACAAGCTGATAGGCATGGGAGCGCGTATTGTGCTGTGCGACCCGCACCGTGCCGTTATTACCGGCCCAAGCCGCCTGCGCGGATCGGAACTTGTGTCTCCGGACGTGCGCGCCGGCATGGCCATGGTCATAGCTGCCCTGTGTGCAGAAGGCACAAGCGTCATCCGTAACGTGTACCAGGTGGAGCGCGGCTACGAGCGGCTCACAGACAGACTGCGGAGCCTGGGCGCAAAAATAGACCGGGTAGAAGGCTAAGAGCACCTGGCGCTAAGCTTAGCGGGGAGCGTTGACAGCAACCCGCGCCGCAAGCAACACCGCTACGGCGGTACATGCGCACAAAAAGCCTATCCACGCCAGGATAAAAGCCCCCGGGACCAGGCGGGCCGTCAGCGATACGGCAAAGCGGCCGGCATCGGTAGCTATCTGTAGGGGCACAACAGACAGGGCTACCAGAAAAGGCGCAGACGAGTACGACGCTATGGGCCTCACAGCATTTTTCGCGCGGAACCGTATGCCCAAACCAGCCCCAAGCAAGACCAGCATAAGGCTAACAAAGGGATAGGCCAGGCGCAAACCCAGCTCCGTGCGCAGGGCAACCGTATCCAGGCCAAAACGCTTGGCCAGATCCATGCCGCTTACCAGGAGGGCTAGCGGTATATCCGCCGCCGGTCCGGACAAGCGCACATGGTCCAGCACATCGGCTTCGCTAAAGGGCAGCGTTACAATATGCGGACCCATGGGGCCGGGGCCGCCGCTTGCGTACACAGCTTCCCATACCAGATCCGGCGTATCCGCATCCACGACGCGCACAAGCAGGGTATTCCCGCGTAGCCGGGCAAAAGGCGCCGTAATGTCCAAAGCCGTGCTACCAAGCGAACGCAGCTCTACGTCCCGAAAGAACACTCCGTCCTCGGACAAAGCCAGCCGCTGGGCATGGAGAGTCCAGCGAACGCCAGATGCTTCGGTATGCAGGGAAAATTCCCCACGGTCGGATCGCCGAAACGCCCGCTCGTACTCCTCTATGAAGAAAGCCGCATTGGACAGCCCGTTGCGGCTAAGTGACAGATAGTTAACGACATCGGCATCGGATGGATTTTCCGCAGACAGCTCGGAAAACAGGCGGTATGCCTCCAGGTAGTCGCCTTCCTGTAAGCGGCCATAACCGTCCAGTTTGCGTTTATAGTAGGCAGCCTGCGCCGCTTCTTCTGCGCCAGAACCAAGCACCTGGAGGGCTTTCCAGGTTTCTTCCACCAGGCGCAACACTTCGGGCCGCTTTGGATAGATGGCAACCGATCGCTTTGCAAGATAGTGAGCGTCAAAGGTACGGCCTTCCGCCTGGGCTTTCAGCGATTCCAGGTAAAAGCGGTTTGCGCTTAGCCAGGCTGGATCCTGCGGTTCTTGGGCAGTAGGCGCTTCCGGTAGCCCAACTGCAGACGCCCGGACAAACGCGTTTTGCACCTGGTCCCACACGATCAGATAGCGGCTGTCGTGCTCGTCGATGGATCTGCAGACCAAAAGAAGCCGCTGAGCCTCGGAAATCCGGCCGTTTTCCAGCTGGAGCTTTGCGTCGGCCAGCGATGTATGGAACAAAGCGCTAGCGTTTTCATACCAGCTTTTGCGTTCACGAACCCCGGGTACCACAAGCAGGTAAAAAATCGATACAGCTCCGGCCAGCACCAAGGCCGGAACCAAAGCGCGGCTTGCCGCCGATATGAAATTAGCCCCGTTTTCGGATCGTTCCATGGATAAGGCCGACGAAACCAGCAATATAGCCGGCGTCCAGGCGGCCAGATACAAAGCCCCGCCGCACAGTTGCCAGGCAAGCGCGAATCTGGACAGTATATTCGCTCCGCCAACGGCGAACATGGCCAAGGCAAAGCCAACTGCGAACGCAAGCGCCATGCAAACGAGCGCCATGCCCAGGAACACGCCCTTTTTTTCAGACATGGGCTCTGCCTCTATCAGTGCGGGGACACAAGAGCGCGTCGAACAACAGGAGAGCAACAGCTGCCGCCGCGCAGAGTATGGCTGCCCCGATTACTGGATCCGGATGTATGCCGATGATGGAAAACATATCGGAAGCCGTGCCCGAGAAAAAAGTATCCAAGAGCAGTACCAGGGCAGCTAACGCACAGGGTGTAAGAAACGCACCCCACAAGGGCCGCCTGGCACTGAGCCTGGACAGGCCCCACAGCGATGCTGCCACCAGGCAAAAAGCTGCAAGCGAC
>JAKQNL010000088.1 GCA_029565815.1 Spirochaetota bacterium
GATTAGCTTCCTCGATTGCATCATCCCTGTCGTAAAAGCCTCGATAGGGCAAATTCCCCAAAAAGGGGTAGCGCCAATAGTGGCGGGAAAACGACGCTTCATCGCATGCGGACACCACGTCGGCCACATAGCTTTTATCCAGAGCAACATAGACGGTGTAGTTTTTAGTGGGTTTTAGCCCAACTACCTCCCGGCCGTATGCTTGTATATCCTGCGCAAGCGCAAGAAAACGCTTTAGTTCATCCGGGCTATCGGTATCCTTTAAGATACGTGAGACTGGTACCGCCCGCAATCGCTCGCTTAGGAAACCAGTAGCTTGTTTTGTGTACCAGCAGGCAGAAAGGCAAGGTAATGCGACAATGCATAGGAGTACGACAGGTTTCATATAGGGGAGTATAGCGCGTTTTTTACTCGTCTGGCACTTTCAAATTTGAATTAGTGTTACGAAGCTTTGGGATGGTTTGGGGCCTATAACCTTTTTTGTGTAAACGACAAAATCATAACGGCACTCTATCGCCGTAGATGATAGCAAATTGATTAAGGGCCGAGCCCCAATCCCGTAAAGGCATAGTCCACTTTTTCGATATGTTCTGCAAGGCCATGAAAACGAGTTTCACCGCGGAATCGGTGGTCGGGAAGGATTGACGGTTCCGGGTGATTTTTCTGATCGAGTAGTTCACAGACTCGATCGCGTTCGTCGTGTAGATGACTTTGCGGATCGCCATGGGAAATTTCAGGAAGGGTATCACTTCTGGCCAGCGTGCCTTCCAGGACCTGGCAATCATGGGGTATTTCGCGTCCCATTTTTCAGCGAAGACTTCTAATGTAGCTGCAGCCGATTCTTCATCAGGAGAAAGATAGATGGCCTTGAGATCGGCCGCCACAACCTTGCGATCCTTATAAGGCACGAACTTTAATGAGTTCCGAACCATATGCACGATGCATAGCTGTACTTCGGTTTTAGGAAAGACAGCGTTGATCGCCTCCGGGAAACCGGTCAAACCGTCGACGGCAGCGATTAGGATATCCTGGACGCCGCGGTTATGGAGCTCGTTCAGTATTCCCAGCCAGAACTTTGCGCCTTCACTTTGGTCAATCCACAGGCCTAAAAGCTCTTTTTGCCCGTCTAAACGAATCGCTAGAGCTAGGTAGATAGATTTCTTGACGATGTGCGAGTCTTCCTTGACGTTGATTACCAAGGCATCAAGGAAAAGGACCGGATAGAAGGGCTCTAGCGTGCGAGAACGCCACTCATCCAGGAGCTCTTTGACCGAATCCGTGGCACGGCTTATGAGCTCTGGCGAAACGTCTATCGCGTAAATATCCTTGAGGTGGCCTTGGATTTCGCGGGTCGTCATGCCCCGGGAGTACATCGATAAAACCTTGTCGTCGAAGCCTTTGAACTCGCGCTGGTGCTTAGGGACGATGGCAGGCTCAAACTCCCCATCTCGGTCTCTAGGCACCTCGATATCGAGCGGGCCTTGGTCGGAGCGTAGGGTCTTTTTCGAGGAACCGTTCCGACGGTTGCCGGTGGTTTTTTTCTGTGGATCGTTCTTCTTAAAACCCAGATGCTCAGTCATCTCGGCTTGCATTGCCCGTTCGATGACAGCCTTGGTCAGTTGTTTTAGGAGCCCATCCGGACCGGTAATGTCATCAGGTCCCTTGTAGCCCTTGAGCAACTCGTCCAGAATTTCCTTGGTAATGGCCATAAACACTCCTTAGAGTAGTATAGCCGTTTACACAAAATTTCTTACAGGCTCATGGTTTGTGCGCTTAGTGTATCCCAAAGCTTCGTAACACTAGTAATGCTTGCTTGGTACACGCGTGACCGGTACACTGGGCATATGATAGATACTTCCACCCCCAGCTTAGCCAAGCATACAGCCCGCTACGAGTCCTTATTGTTCATTACCGCGGCCATTTGGGGTTCCGGTTTTGTAGCCCAGCGCTTGGGCTTACAGAATCTTGGGCCTTTCAGTTTTAATCTGTTGCGTTTCATGGTGGGCACCCTGGTGCTTATTCCTATTCTGATAGCCCGTAAGGTGAAGCTATCCAGCTTGCTACTGCCCGGGCTCATAGCAGGCATTGTATTGGCTTTCGGTTCTAGCTTGCAGCAAATAGGCATGCAGTACACCACTGCTGCCAAAGGCGGTTTTATCACCGGTTTGTACGTGGTGCTGGTT
>JAKQNL010000091.1 GCA_029565815.1 Spirochaetota bacterium
CTCGCTGTACTTCCCCGAGATAGCCCCCCAGGTGGCCGGTTCGGACCTCCTGGTGTGCGAAGGCATGTTCGACCGCCAGCTGGAAGCTACTGCTTTGGAAAAACGCCACATGACGGCCGCCCAGGCTGCTACCATAGCGGCTGATGCCGGCGGGGTAAAGAAACTTGCGCTTATTCACTACAGCCCGCGCTACGCCGATTCCGAACTGAAGATTCTTTTAGACGAGGCACGCGAGCTGTTTCCAGAAACCGTTTTGTCCAGGGACCGCATGCGCTTTGAAATAGAGTACGTGGACTGAATTCGGAGGTACTAGGTCATGATAGCAGTGCAGGGACTTCGAAAAAGCTACGGCGATTACGAAGCTGTACGGGGCGTCAGCTTTTCCGTGCACGATGGCGGCGTTATGGGCCTCCTTGGCCCCAACGGAGCCGGAAAAACCACCATCATGAAGATGCTTACCGGCTACCACCGGCCGGATGGCGGAGTAGCGCTTTTGGATGGCATCGATGTGGATGAGGATCCCCTGGCGGTAAAGGCTAGGGTAGGCTACCTGCCCGAGGGCGTGCCTTTGTACCTGGACATGAGCGTTGCGGACTACCTGGATTTTGCGGCCCGCGCGCGTATGCTGCCCAGGCTTCGGGTCAAGGAAGCTATGGACAGAGCCATGGAAGCCTGCGGCCTGTCCGGTATGGGCCCTATTCGGCTCGAGCACCTGTCCAAAGGGTACCGCCAACGCGTCGGCCTTGCCCAAGCCATCATCCATGATCCGCCCATACTGATACTGGACGAGCCAACCACCGGTTTGGATCCAAACCAGATACTGGAAATCCGATCGCTCATACGTTCGCTGGGCGAAAAGAAAACCGTCATCCTGTCTACCCATATCCTTCAGGAAGTGGAAGCCCTGTGCTCCAGCGTCATTATCCTGAACGAAGGCCAGGTGGCCGCCCAGGGAAGCCCGGCACAGATAGCCGAAAGCCTCAAAGGCGAGGATCGCATCGAGTGCGTGCTTGCACACGGCGTTCCGGAAAGCGCTGTGGACCAGCTTAGGGCAGAGCCTAGCGTGCAATCGCTGCAGTGTTCCGAGCTTGCAGGCGAACGCGTTGGGCTGTCCGTACGCTCTCCGGCCGGCCAGGGCGACCGGGCAGCAGAGGCCGTGTTCCGATGGGCTGTCGCACACTCGGCTGTGCTTTTGGAAATGCGCCGAGACCGGCTGTCCATGGAAGAGATATTCGTGAAAATTACCGGCGAGGAGAGTGCTTCATGAATGGTACCTGGGTGGTGGCACGACGGGAAATTCGCAGTTACGTCGATTCTCCGGTGGCCTACCTGTTCATTGTAGCGTTTCTTGTGTCCTGTAGCGTCCTGTTCTTTTTTATGCAGGGCTTTTTTGCCGCCGGGGTTGCAAGCCTGCGTCCGTGGTTTGGACTCATGCCCATCATGCTGTCCATACTTCTACCGGCGCTTACCATGCGCATGTGGGCAGAAGAGCGCAAGCAGGGCACCTACGAAACCCTTTTGACCCTGCCGCTTAGCGAAGGCCAGCTGGTGCTGGGCAAGTATCTGGCAGCCATGACCGTGCTCGGTGCAGCCCTTATCCTAAGCCTGCCTGTGCCCATCATGGTGTCCGCATTTGGCCGCTTTGACCCGGGCATCATCGTTGCAGAGTACCTGGGCATAGTGCTCTTGTCGTCGGCCAGCATAGCCCTTGGCCAGCTTGTGTCCTCGCTTACCCGCAACCAGATGAGCGCATTCCTTGCCACGGCCTTAGTGCTGGTGGCCATGACCATGCTGAGCCAGCTTGCAGCCTTCTTCTCGCTGCCGTCCTGGCTTTCGGCCATGGTTAACTGGCTGTCCCTGTCTTACCGCTTTTCGTCCTTCTCCAAAGGCGTGGTGGACAGCCGAGATTGTGCATACTTCATCATACTGAGCGCGATGTGCCTGTACCTGACAACACGGCGCATTGCATTCGGAAAGTGGAGCTAATCCCATGGATACACGAAAACGGCGACAGCGAGTGCTTGTGTGGCTATCGTTACTTGCATGCGTGCTTGCAGCCTGCGCTTCATCCCTGTACTGGTTCCGGGCCGATGTCAGTTCCGGCAAAGCCTATACCCTGTCCTCTGCTGCCAGAACCCTGTACGACGAAATTCCTGAGCAGGTACGCATCACCTATTTTATTTCCCCGTCCTTGTCGGACAGGCATCCGGGCCCCGGTGCAATCAAAGATCTTTTAGGCGAGCTTGCGGCCGTGTCCAGGGGCCGCATAGCCTTCCGCTCTGTGGACCCCAGCAAAGACCCAAGCCAGGCCGACGCTTTTGGCGTTGAACCCCAGCAGATGCAGGTGGTGGAAAAGTCCGAACAGCGGGTAGCCCTTGTGTACACCGGCATTGTCATCGAATACCTGGACCGCTACCACACCATACCGGCCATCATCGATACAGCTACGCTTGAATATGAAACCATCAAAGCGGTACGCGCTTTGGTACGGAACCGCACGCAAAAAGCCGGGCTCTTGCTAGGAGACGCGGATAAGACTGTAGAAAACGACTATCGGTACCTGGCTTCGTCCCTGGAGCGCGCAGGCTACGCAGTAAGCCAGGTGCAGCGCGGAACGGATATTCCGCCGGATATAAGCGTGCTCCTGGTGCTGGGCAATGCTGCTTTGGACCGCTACGACTCGTGGCTTGTGGACAGTTACCTTATGCGCGGCGGCCGCGTACTGTTTGCAGTAAAAGGCGTGGATATACAGACAGCCTATGGCCTGAACGCGAAGGCACTGCCAGCGGGCGGCTTTTTAGGCGCGCTGGAAAGCTACGGTTTTGTAGTACAGCGTGAACTGGTGCTGGATAGGCAAAACCTTACCGTTCCATTCCAAAGCGCAAGCCCAAGTGGAGCTGCAAGTATTTCCTATGTTCGCTATCCCCACTGGATAGCCCTGGATGCACGCTACGCCAATAAGGATCACCCCATCAGTACGCGCTTTGCCGGCTTGGACCTGTACTGGCCAAGCCCGCTGGAGCTCATCCAAAAACCCGGTCTTGTCTATACCGAGTTATACAAAACCAGCCCCGGTGCGTGGAAGCAAACCAAGGAACTGGTAACCGGGCCGGAATACTCATCCATGTACGAACAGGAGCAGGGTTTGACCACCGGCCAGTACCTGGTGGCCGCAAGCGCATCCGGATCCTTTCCGAGCGCATTTGCAAACGGGGATCTTCCGTCCCGCGACGGCATGCCAGCCCTAGCACCTGGCCTTAAAGCTTCCCCGGATACCCGCGTTGTTGTGTTTTCATGTGCGGATTTTTTAACCGACCTCATGGAGATGAGCCAGTCCGGCTTCAACGCATCCGTTGCCGTCGCAGCCACCGACTGGCTGTCGTCCGAAGACGACCTCATCGCCATACGCAGCCGAGCAGCCATCGACCCCCGCTTAAACCGCATCGATGAACCCGGCACCCGTTCCGCCATGATAGCGCTTACCTACGCGGTAAACCTGTTCCTGGTGCCGGTGGCCGTCATCGCATTTGGCGTGCTTCGAGCATGGAAAAAGAAGCGGCTGGAATCGAGCGCCCGCAAAGAAGGTCGCAGCGGAGGTGAAGCATGATGAGCTATAAACGAAAACTGCTGTGGCTCCTTAGCCTCAACGCCGTTTTACTTATCCTCATAGCCCTTGGGCTACTTTTTGCTCCCGGTAGGACCAGGCCTCTAGCTGTGCGCGTTTCCCTACCAAGCCAGCCGGAAGCGATTGCATCGATAGAGCTGTCCGGGCCTGTTTCCATACAACTGACCCGATCCGGCGCGCAGTGGACAGCCCTGCGCTCCGGCCAGACACTACCGGCATCGGCGAGCCGTATCGAAGCATTCTTACAGCTTCTTACATCACTTGGACGGCTAGAGCTTGCAGCCCGTTCGCGCTCATCCTGGGAAAGCCTTGGCTTAGGCGTTTCCGACAGCGTGTCGCTGCGTTTGGCTCGCGCAGATGGATCTAGTATAAGCGAATGCATACTTGGTTCGTATGCTCCAGCTGGCGGCCTTGCATACCTTGCGTTCAAAAACGACGAGCGCGTGTTTTTAGTGCCCGGTACCCTGGCCGGCTTTTTGCGCGCAAGCGATGTAAGCTGGCTGGACACCGCAGTGTTTGGAAAACTTAACCCAGACTCGGTAGAGACTGTGCGCGTAAACGGAAGCCTGCCCGACGGCCAAGGATCCATAGCCCAGTATGATTACTCCATGAGCCGCTTGGGCCAAGGATGGGTAAACAGCAGCACGAAGGCGGAACTGGATGCGGTACAGGCAGAATCCATGCTTCGCCAGCTGTGCTCGCTCAATGCTGCAGATTTTGCTCCAGAGGAAGAAAGAGCCGGGCCTGTCATACTCAGCGTTGTGCTTTCCCTAGGCGATGGCCGCGAGCTAGCCCTGCGCGTAGAACAAGCCTTGCCCGACGGTAGGCATCCGGTTACCGTAGCCAGCATAGAAGGCCTGCGCTGGTATGTATCTGCATGGAGCCTGCGCGATGCCCTTAAACAGCTAAAGGATATGGCTAAGCCTTGATTGTTTACGCTTAACTATTAGCCAGGTACGCTCGGAATTTTTCTGGGTCTGGCCGGAAAGCCATGATGTGGGTGTCCCGTTCGTCCCGCGCTTTATTGAGGGCGGCAAAGGCTTCGCCAACCAGGCGGTCAGCGTCCACCAAGCGGCCGGATCGCGAACTGATGCCCATAAACAGCTCTAGGTAGCTCATGGAGCCGTCTTTG
>JAKQNL010000132.1 GCA_029565815.1 Spirochaetota bacterium
CATTACTGCTAGCGCTTGCATTTGCCTGTGCATTGCCCCATGAGAAGCTATTAGTAACAGTGCCGCCAAACAGCTCTCCTATGAAGCCCCCGCAATGTGTCCCGTTAGTTGTGTCGCTTGCTAGGGCGAAATGCCATGCCCAACATTCGTCTATGCTGCCTTCACTCTGGTAACCGACAAAACCACCCGCATACTGATTCACGCTACTAACGGAGTTTATAGTGGGATTTGGAGCGGGAAGTGCTGCGTAGCATTGGGTGATGTTCCCGGCATTGTGGCCTATGAATCCGCCCACATAGCTTTCACCATGAACCTGGCCGGTGGCATGGCAGTCTGTAATAGAGCCGGCAGGACTTTGGCATCCAACAAGGCCACCAATTTTGTTTGCGGTGCTCTGTACAGAGCCGGAAGCCGATGAACGGGAAATAGTACCGGAACTATAAGCAACCAGACCTCCGGCATATTACACAGTCGCCACCACGTTCACGGCTGCGTGGCAATCGATGATAGTGCCGTTAGTGTTGTTGCCTACTAGACCGCCTACATAAGCGCTACCTTGAATGCTGCCTGTTACATGGAGGCTAGTGATACAAGCCGGATCGTGGATTATTCCAAATAGTCCGTATCCGGTAAGATCTGAGCTGTTGATGGTAAGATTGCTAACCGTATGGCCATTGCCCTCAAAAACGCCGGTAAAATTGGTTAAATACTCTCCTAAAGGCACCCAGCCAGCGCCATCAGCATAGGAAGCCAAGCTAATATCGTTCATGAGGCAATAACCGTCAGCCAGGCTCCAGTCTGTATAGTCGCCAGAGACAGCGCCACGTACGGCGTTCAGCTGTTCGGCTGTGTAAATAAAGTGGAACTCCGGGGCAGCTGCTATGAGGGTGAGTGCAAAGACAACAGGGGCGGATCGGTTACCGGCATTGTCTACAGATGACAGCCTAAAATTATAGGCTCCCACGCTGTAAGTTCCGTTTATGGTTACGGTTTCGGCTCCAGCAACAACATCGGTACTGGTGTACGCTGTGTCCCCGCCAGCTTTCCACTCGATGCGTATAGTAGCCAGGTCGGCATCGGTTGGATCAGTCCAGTGTAATGTAAGCGTTGTCGAGTTGAAGTTTGCGCTAGCCATGGTAACTGTACCTGGTGGCGTAAAATCGGCTGGCAGGCTAATATCGCAAGCACTTACCCAGAGTGCCAGGGCTACTGCTCCGGCGTACAACAGTTTTCGCATAGTCATGGGGCCTCTAATAAGCAGCACGGGGTGCTCTTGTTGTGAAAGTATAGCCCCAGAAACTCAGTATTTCAAATTACGATTAGTGTTACGAAGCTTTGGGATAAGTAGCTTGGGAAACCTTGGCGAATCAAGAATTATGCACCGCTCAAGGTGTTTTTACATACCTTATTTTGAATATTTTGTTTTTAGACAAAGAATTATCGTTCAGCTATCCCAAAGCTTCGTAACACTACAGAGCTTTGGGATAGGATGTTTTGTTTACCTTTTCTGCTTCAGCTCGTTGCGCTTGGTCCACTGCCCGGCTTCGTCCAGAGTGCTTATGTACAAGTCTTCGCCCTTGAACCAGTACTCGTCTTGGATGCCGTCCGTGTAGCGCGTTCCCGATGCGGAAACAGCCTGTGGTAGGGTGATGCTGGACCCGTCGGGCAGGATAACCTTGATGAAGGACAGGGATCCGTCGGCCAGCTGGTAAAAGTTTACGCTCGCAGTGATGCCGTCTCCTTCATACTGAGCCGTGGCCAGCAGCTTCACCGTGGGCAGCTTAGTGCCGCAGGAAGCGAGAGCCAGGATGGCTCCACATATGATGATTTTCCCAGATATACGCATGAATACTCCTTGTAAGCTTTGTATAGAATCCATTATTGCATGGCAAGCTGGTAGATTACATAGTAGTCTATAGCAAGGCGGCGCTTGGCTGCGACACGGAGGTTCCATGAGTTTTGCTTTTTACCTTCCCCTGGATGGTCGAGCCGTTCTGGGTTTTTCTTCCGATGCTTCGTTCATGCCCCGCATGGTGCGCGTGTTGCCGGCAAAAGATGGAGTCCAAGCCAGGGCTTTGTCCTACGGCCTGGATGGCGCCGACTCTGGTTGTAACGAGTCCGGGGTGGCTGTAACTTTTGTGCCCGCCCAGCCAAAATTCAAGGCGGACAAGCATAAAGCAAACGGACCGGACTTTATCGCCGAGGCGCTTAAAGCCAGCGGTGGCGCCGAGGCTGTGCGCAACGCCCTCATCGCGCTGGCAGAGGAACACGGCCTTGCACCCGGCCCTAAAGGTTCGCGCTTTGTAGGCGGCGGCTCTTACTTTGTTGCCGGTGCCGACGGGGCCTTCCTTGTGGAACTGGCAGGCGCACGCTGGGCATGGAAAGCGCTTACTGGGCCGGAAGCTGTTGCCGGCTCGTTCTGCATACAGGATGACTACAAGCGCCTGGATGCGGATACCCGTAAAGCAATCGCGCCGGTGAACGATCGCATGGCCTGTTTGGACGAGGCCGATGCCGGCCGTGTGGCCGAAAAGGAATCGTGGAAAGCCTATGCCGAGCACCGATACGCGTTTGAGCGCAGGCGCACGCGTGCCGATTCGCTACGGCGCGCCGTACTCGAGGTGCTCCGCGCGGCGGAAAAAAGCGGGGGCTTACACTCGGCCTTTGCGTTGCTACGGGCTCACGGCCTGTCCGATCCAGACAACCCATCCCAAAGCTTCGATACATGTAGCCATGGCGGACTTTTTGCTCCGGGAGGTTCGGCGGCTGTGCTGTACGAACTAAAGCCAGGCTGCACAACGCTGTGGTTTACCGGAGCTCCGTGGACCTGCGCGAACTTGTTTAAGCCTCTTGCCGTCACGGATGGGTTTACGCCTCTGTGGGACGATTATCCCCTGGACGGCCAGCAGGGTCAGGTGGTTCGTGCAGGGTACTGGACCGCACGGTTGCGCTTACTGTCCGGTTTGAAGCGCTCGCCCCAGGCTTTTGCAGCAAAGGCAGCAAGCCTTGCACAGGCTCAGGCTGCCATAGTCGAAGCACATGATAGCTATACGCAGGGGCTTGTGTCGGCGGAAAAAACCAGGGAGCGAATTCTTTCCATTGTGCGCTCCTGGAACCTGTAGAACGCTGGCTGTGTTTTTTCACGATTCGTTTACCGCTATCATAGAAGCGCACGACGACTACAAGCTGTGCGCCCGGCGCTTGTTCCAATCAGCGTACCAAGGCGAGTTTGTCTACGACCCCGTGTTGGAACCGGATAGGGTGGAAGCGGCAAGCCTGGCAGGCTTCATGCCCATGTCGGCAGACATAGCAAATGCGATCTATTTTACGCCCAAATTGCATACGTTGCGTTGCATGATGGATCCTGCATCCGTGCACGTGAGTAAAAGTGCTCGCAGGGAATCGCGTCGCTATAACATAGCGATGAACCTGGATTTTACCGACACGCTGCTGTCCTGTGCAGCCGAGCATGGCGATGACTGGCTCAGTATGGAGCTGTGCTCGGCATTTATGAGCCTGCATGCGCAAAGGCACAAGCGGTCTGCGGCTTTCATATCCTGCGAGCTTTTGTACGGTTCTGACGTGGTTGCCGGGGAAGTAGGCTACCTGATAGGCGGCGCATACGCAAGCTTGAGCGGTTTTACGAACGTGTCCGGGGCTGGCACGGTGCAGTTGGTTGCGATGGCTGGGCTTCTAGCCGCACAGGGCGTGCGCGTGTGGGATTTGGGCATGCCCATCCAGTACAAGGTGACGCTTGGCGCGGACATGCTCAGGCGGCCGGCATACATCCCCCTTCTGGAGTCGGCGTACGCTCTGCCAAGGCCGCAGGCTCTGGTAGACGAAATAGAGCCCTGCTCCGCCTTTTCCATTTTGGAAGCACGCTAAAAGCTTGCGGTAGGCTGGGAATGCGTCCATAATCGCTAGCATGCACAGCCTGCTTGTCCTGTATTCCGCCCTGGCCGTCTTTGGGGTAGGTGTTACGCTCATAGATCTCTTTGGGGTGTTCGACCACGCATCCGGCCATGGCCATGACGACGCGTCTTCGGACAGCGGTCATGGCGATGGCGGCCACGACGCTGTTGGCGATGACTCTGCCGGCGGCGATGATGCTGGTGACGCTCATGCGGATGACGCATCCGATTCCTCAGCTGATTCCGGCGGGCACGACATGGTGCACACTGGCGGCCACGATAGTTCGCACGATCAACATGCTGTAGCCACACACGGCGGATCCTACGTGGCGTCGGCGGAATCCGGTACCAGGGCCGTGGCCAAGGCTTTAGGGTTTTTGCGCTCGGCTGTGTACTTCTCCCTCGGCGCAGGTCTTACCGGGCTTTTTTCAATTCTGACCAAAGTGCCTGTGCTATCCGGTTTGTTGTGGAGCTCGGGTGCCGGTTTGTTTATAGCCATCCTGGCTAAATCCCTGCGTACGTTTATCCGCAAGGATCTGGATTCCACGCTCAAGCCGGAAGAATTCATCATGGACGAGGCAGTCGTGTGTGTGCCCATAGCTGCAGGAGCCATGGGTAAGGTTAGGGTGAGACGCTACGGGCGGGAACTGGATCTGTATGCAAAAGCAAAAGATCCCCTTGTGCACCTAGCAAAGGGAAGCAGGGTACGGATAGTAGATATGGATGCGGATACCTGTTGGGTAGAAGCTCTGGATTAGCAAGCAAGAATGTAGGGGTACTAGGGAGGAAGTGTCGATGGAAATACTCAGACAGGTGTTCTCGAATGCATCGGGATTCATCTATGGCGGCCTGGGCATAGGGGCATTCATAGTGCTGGTTGGCTTACTCAAAGCGACCATCAAGGTGGCCAGCCCGGATCGCATCCTGGTGGTTACCGGTCGCAAGACCAAACGCCAGGGGCGGAATTTCGGCTTTGCGGTAGATCGCGGTCGCACCTTTGTGGTGCCATATTTCCAGGCGGTGGGTACGCTGGATTTGGGCGTGTTTCCTATCAGCGTGCGCGTCGAGGGCGTGAACAGCGCAAACGGCATTACCGTCGGCGCGGATGCCACTGCCTGCGTGTGTATCGATGATGACGACGAGGCCATGCTGTACAGCGCGGTTGAGCGCCTTATGGGCAAAGATACCAAGCAGATCCATGATCAGGTGCAGCAAACATTGGTGGGCAACTTCCGCGGTGCGCTCAACAAGGCAACTCCCTTACAGGCCATAGGCATGGAGGATGTGGGCGACGCCAACGACGACGGCACGGTTGGCGAGCGCGCCCAGTTCCGCGCGGAGTTATTGGATGATATCAATTCGGATTTGCGCTCTTTTGGCATGAAGGTAGTTTCCGTGTCGCTACAGAAAATCTGGGACACATCCAACTACATAGCCAATCTGGCGCAGAAAACCCTGGCGGAAAAGCGCAGGGCGGTAGAGATAGAAGAATCACGCCTGCGAGCCATAGCCGACCAGGCGGAAAGCGATGCGCGCAAAAAAATCGAAGTGGCAAAAAGCCAGGCTGACGAGGCGATTATAGAAGCGCGCCAGGAGCTGGAAGTGTACCGGCGTGAATCCGCAGGTCTTATCGAGGAAGCGCGGCTGCGCGCGGATCAGGCTATTGCCCAGGCCAGGAATGGCGGCGAGGCTTCGGTACAGGGCGAGCTTATCGAGCTGCAAAAACTAAAGAATCAAAGTAGCGTAACCCTGGAGGCCGAAGCTCTGGAAGAAGCAGCGCGCATTTTGGCCGAAGGCGGTCGCGATGCGGTGTCCGTGCGCCAGTCGGCTCGCAACGATATCCTCAAAGCCAAGGCAGAGTTGTTGGCTTCCTTCGGAGACGATGCGGCAAGCGTTATGTTTTTACAACAAAAACTGCCTGCCCTGTTCGAGGCGTACAAGCAGGCATCGGCCGGCGGCAGTGTGGACAACCTGGTGGTCATGAACGACCAGGAGGGTTTCTCCGGAGCCGTGAACCGCGGCCCGCGGGCATTCGCCGATTTCCTTAAAACCTTTGGTGAAGCGTTTGGCGTGGACGTGCGTTCGCTTGCCATGCCCGAGGGCAACAAAGGGGGCCTGTCATGATAGCGTTTGTCATAGCCCTGGGCGGCCTTGTCGCCGTTACCGTCATTATCCAGCTCTTGACCAACATGAAAATCGTTGGCGGCAACGAGCTTGGCGTGGTTACCGGTTCGAGCGGCGACAAGGGTTTCCGTACCCTGTCCGGCGGCCGCGCATTCATCATCCCGTTGTTACAGCGTTTTAACAAATTTGATCTAACGCCAATCACCATCGAGGTGGTAGTGGATTCGGCCATCGCAGCGGGCATAGTCCCGCTCAATGTGAAGGCAACTGTGTCATTCGCAATCGCGGGCAACGAGGCAGGACGATCCCATGCGGTAACGCGCATTCTGGATTTGGCTTCCAACCGCGAAAACATGAGCAAGATTGCCGGCGACATCATCGAGGGCCATTTGCGCGACTCCATCGCGAGCATGACGCCCGAGCAGGTGATGAAGGACAAAGACATTCTGGTTGCAAAAATGATTAACGTGTGCAAGCACGATCTGGAAAACATCGGCATGGAAATAACCACGATGAACATAGCCGATGTGGACGATCACCGCTTGCCGGGCGTTGAGGAACCGGATTTGTACATCGCTCTCCTTAAACGCATCCAGTCGGCTAACGCAGAGACCAAAGCCCGCCAGGCTCAGGCGGAAGCAAAAGCAGCGTCCGCTCAGCAGTCCGAAGCACGCCGCGCGGAAACCGAGGTGAAAAACCTAAAGAACGAACTGGAGCGCTTAAAGGCGGATGTTCGCGTTCGTTTGGCTCAGGAAAACCAGCGGCTTAAAGTTGGTGTGGAGCAGGAAGCCGCCAACGCCCGGGCCCGCGTTTCCGGCATCAAGGCCGAGGTTGAAGCCGAGCACAAGAACATCGAGATGCTTCATAACCGCTACAAGGCCGAGGTTGTAACGCCTGCGCAGGGCCAGAGCGAAAAGTCCGTGCTCAATGCAAAAGCGGAAGTGGCAGCCTGGAAGGGCGTCGCCCAGGCAGAACTGGATCAATTGGGCATAACCCTACACACCATGAAAACGGCCGGCAAGGAAGCACGTCGCGCATG
>JAKQNL010000133.1 GCA_029565815.1 Spirochaetota bacterium
CGCTGGGCCGAATGGAACGACCGGTACCGCGACGATGTGCGGCGCTTCTGGCGTGGCGACGATAGCCAAGCAGCGGCTTTTGCCACAAGGCTTACCGGCTCCAGCGACCTGTACCTGCGCGACGGCCGTAAGCCCTTCCACTCTATCAACTACATTACCAGCCACGACGGTTTTACCCTGCGCGACCTGGTCAGCTACAAGCACAAACACAACGAGGAAAACGGCGAAGGCAACCGCGACGGCCACGACGGCAACCTAAGCAGTAATTACGGCATCGAAGGCCCAACGCAGGATACAGCAGTGCTTGCCCTGCGCGATCGCCAGTGCCGCAATTTGATGGCAACGCTTTTGTTGTCCATAGGCACGCCCATGATGCTTGCAGGGGACGAATTTTTGCGCAGCCAAAAAGGCAATAACAACGCCTATTGCCAGAACAACGAAATTAGCTGGCTCAACTGGGACTCGTTCTGCGAACACCACGAGTTTTTCGAGTACACGCGCAAGCTTATACAATTTCGCAAGGAGCACCCCGCCTTGCACCGACCGGAGTTCTTCACCGGCAAGGACGGCAACTACAACGCCCTACCCGACATAGCCTGGTTTGGCCCCAACGGATTACCCCCGGACTGGGCAGACCCGCGGGGGCTTTTAGCAGCCCGTTTGGACGGATCGCTTGCGGACATCATGGCAGACCGTGACGACAATGACTTCTTCTTCGCATTCAACAATAGCGATGCGGATGTTGCATTTGTCGTGTGCCCTGCACCTGCGGGCAAGCGATGGTTCGACGTGCTGGATACCGCACGCCCTTTACCCTGTAGCTTTATCGTGCACCACGAAAGAATGCCCATTGTTCCCCAGAATTCTTTTATACTAGCCGCCCGGTCCATGCGCATGCTTGTTTCCAGGCTGCCATAATTCTTTATACGTGTTACGAAGCTTTGGGATGAACATAGTCGAAACACTACGGTTTGGTTGCTTGTGCCATATTTCTATTAGTATCTTCATAGTATGAATAGCGAAAACAGCCGCTCGGCACGGCTGCACTTTAACGCGGGAATGCGCGCATTGCAAAAGCATAACCCGGCGCGCGCACTGCCCTTGCTACGTTCCGCCGTGGACGAGCTTGGCCCGGAATCCCGCGCATTGCTTTCAAAACACCTGTATTGGCTGGCCATCGCTTTGTTCAAGCTAGGCAAAAACGAGCTCCATATTAAAGCGCTTGCTAGCGCGCAAAAACTTGCCCCCCGCGGTCGCATACGCAACGCTTACTGCAGGGCAAGCAACGGATATGGCATGAGCCGGGCAGCATGCGCCGAACATGACGACTACCGGGCTTTTTTCGCGGTCCATATAGAACGCTACCTGCGCACCGTATCCGGCGGCGCTTTTTCGTCCAAGGAAGAACAGGAAGCCATAATGACCCTTATAGCCCAGGCCTGGCTGCGGGTAAAAGACGATGTGCTGCGGGGTAGCCCCGACTGCGGCCAAAAGCTGGCGGCTTTCCGCTCGGTACAGCTAGCCTTTCCGGTACTGACGGAAAGAACGGCATGCAGGGTGCTTGTAGGCGATTTTGACACGACGAATGCAGCTATGCGGTGTGAATGCGGCTCGGGCTTGCCGCGTGCACGCTGCTGCGGCCGAGTATCCGTGCACAGACAAGCGCAACCTGGTTCGTTTTGAACCAAAACTGGCCTTACGAGAAAAAGCTGTTTCTTTTAGTAACAGAATTCTTAGGCTTCTAGCCATACCGTAGCCAAATGAAACATTTTTTATTACTTATATAAGAATATTAATATATTTAGCGCACCCAGCATGGTGACAGTCACCATCCGGGGACTGCACCCATGGTGACAGTCACCATATATTTCCTTTTACAATATAGCTTTATTCAAAATCATTCCGATTCTTCCGAATTTTCTGCAGTTTATTACATTTTGGCACGCATCTTGCAATATACATTGTCGGAGGCACATCGATGACCAAAACAAGGACCTATAAAGCCAACGACCTTTCCAGTGATTCCAATGTTCTTTCCATATACCTGAAGGAAATCAACCGTATTCCTCTCTTAACCCGCGAAGAGGAAGACCGCTATGCCCGCGCGGCCGCCCAGGGCGACCAGGCCGCAAAGGACATGTTGGTAAAATCAAACCTGCGCTTTGTGGTGAACGTGGCCAAGCGCTACCAGAACCAGGGCATGGCTCTGTCTGACTTGATCAGCGAGGGCAACATAGGCCTTATCAACGCCATCGATCGCTACGATGTGGACAAAGGCTACCACTTCATCAGCTATGCGGTATGGTGGATACGCCAGTCCATACTCAAGGCCGTGTGCGAAAAGAGCCGCCTTATCCGCCTGCCTTTAAACCGGGCAAACGAGCTGGTTCAGATAGAAAAAGCCCGCAAGTATGTTGGAGCCGGCATGTCCGAAGACGGCGAGATCCAGGAGATTGCCCGCATGCTCGATATGGACACGGCTCATGTAGCCAGCCTGGTCAACGTGTCCCGCGACCTGGTTTCCCTGGAAAGTCCCGTGTTCGACGAACGCGATTCAAGCGTGCTGGGCGACTTTGTTGAAAACGACCTGTACCAGTCCCCCGACCAGCATGTGATCGAGCAGGGCCTGAAAGACGACATCAACGACGTGCTAAAAACCCTTGGCGAGAAAGAGCGCGAGGTTATCCAGTACCGTTTCGGCCTGAATGGCCGCCGCGCCATGAGCCTTAAGGAAATCGGCGACCGCTTCAAGCTGACCAAAGAGCGCATCCGCCAGATAGAGAAAAACGCCCTCAAGCGCCTATCGGTGCCCGGGCGTTACGAAGTGCTCGAAGGCTACGTAGCGTAAGGAGCTCCAGGCGCAAGCCTGCCACCCAGCCGGCTTGTCCGGCTTTTCCCCGGCTGTCCCGAAGTGCCTCTCGGGACAGCCTTTTTTTGCACTTCTTACGTGTTACGAAGCTTTGGGATGGCTAACCAGCCTTAGCAACCGTTGCAATCGGCACGATACAGGCGGCAGGGCCCCTGCAACTGTCGTGGGTTTCCAGCTCCTGGGATAAGAGGATGCGGCCACGGTTATCGGCTAAGCGGCCGGTAACGGAACCCCCGGTAACAGCTACGCGCTGTCGGCCCTCTACCCGGTAGCCTAGGCGCAGTTCCCCGCCAAAGTCCCCGGTGGTCGAGTCCACAAAAAAATCCGAGAACGATACGACCTCCAGGTGGGGCATGGCCTGTAATTGGGCAAGGCTATGCGTACCGGCGCCAAGCTCAAACAGGGGATGCTCGCCTACAAGTGCTATACCCAGGTAACTGGTGTAGGTAATCGGGCCAACCAGGCTTGTAAGCGTGCCGTCAACAATGCAGGGTACCGGCACAAGATCCACGCCGTCCGCATCGCATGGGCTGGAGCGCGGGTTGCCCGGAATGACTCCCGTGGCCGTAAGCCGCACAACATCGCCACCGCCCGGTCCGCCAAGATTGTCGCCAAGGGCAAAGGGCGAGGTCTTGTCAAAGGCAGCCTGAGCCTGCGCAGCGTCGAACCAGTAACTGTAAATCTGGGCTGCAAGCGTGCCGCGGAACAGCACCGGTAGGCCATCACAGGACGGAGTGAGCACGGCAGCCAGCCGGTCGCGAGCCTGGGTCAGGCTATCGCCCACTGCGTTTGCTAGGCGAACATCGTCCAGGGAAGAAAATTCCAGGTCGCCGAACAGCTCGATTTCGGACTGGCCCACGCCTGCGTTCACAATGAACTCGGTGTAGCCCTTGTAGGACGTGTATGCTCGGTCCAGGCCCCGCGAGTTTACAATGCGCTTCTGTAGCCGTGATAAATATATTTCTAGTGAGTTGATGCGTGCGCCGTCACGGCCGTCGTGGCGGTACAGGGCTTCCTTAAGAGCCGCCATGGCAGCTTCCGGTTCCGCATCGGCAAACGCACCCGCGGTTGTGCGAACATCCCATGCAAGAGGCTTAGCTTGTGGGCCGGGTATCGGGTACCAGGGGTTGCGCATACCGGATGCCGCCCGCACAGCCCTGTCCACGGCCGCGGCAAGCTCGCTATCGCTGGCTGTAGGGTGCAGATTAAGGCTGTAAGCACCGCGGGTTTTTGGCTCGCCGGGCGTATCCACATACACCATGAGCGAATACTGGGTGCTTTCCACCGAGCGCGCCGTGTCCAAGTCTTTGCCCACCAGGTACCACTCGGCTCCGCGCTTAACCGTTTCCGTTAGCCGCCAGTCGCTCACCTTCCCGTTTGCCTTAATGGCGCGTATAATTTTATCGAGCATCATCCCAACCTCATTCTGGTTTTAACGTAGGGGCCGCCGGCCGAAACCTTAACGTACTCCTTGTAGCCCTTGCCGCAGTAGCCCGAGCCGGACAGCTCAAAGTCCTTAGACAGCATGCTGATAGCGGACAGCACATCGGGCACGTAGCCGGAACACACCACAGGCGACACCACCTTGCCCGTCAGTGCACCGTTCCGGATTTCGCGTCCAACCAGTACCACCAGCTGGATACCCCAGTTCTTTGGATCTTCCATGCCCGAATTCATTTTTTGCAGCAGGTAGCCGTATTTAACGGACGCTATCATTGCTTCTTTGGTAGACGAGCCTGCAGCTATATAGGTGTTGGTCATGCGCGCGTATGCCTTGTGGTCGTAAGCTTGGCGGCGACCATTGCCCGTCGGGGCTGTTCCAAGTTTAAGCGCCGACTGCAGATCTGAAATGCCTGTAACCAGAATGCCATCCTTGATTATCTGGGTGCAGCTAGCCAGCCGCCCTTCGTCGTCGAACAAATACGAGCCACAATGCTCGAGTCCGCTGGCTCCGTCGAACATCTGCACAATGGGCGATGCAACGGCCTTACCCACATAGCTGGATGCCAAAGCCCTGCCCTTTACGAACATGTCCATCTCCACGCCATGGCCAAACGCTTCATGGGCCAGGGTGCCGGTTACATCCGGGTCCATGATCACCTCGTACTCACCCGGCTCGATGCTGCCTGCATCCAAAAGCTCCAGGGTTTCGGAAGCCAAAACAGGAGCCACCGATGCAAGCTCGTCCAAAAGCTCAAGACCCTTGAGGCCCGATAGGGACTGGTAGTTTTCCTTGCTTGTATCCCCACGTTTTGCAACGGCCATCACGTATGCCTGGCTCCAAACGAAAGCCTGCTCCAGCCGGCGATTGGGCGACAGGAACAGCTTGGACACCCGCATGAACTCCGCCCGCGCCCCGGCGTACACTATTTCGGGCGATGCATCCTGTACGGCTTTGCGCGCATTCGCCAGAATGTCCAGCACCTGTTCTGGATCGGCCGTAAACGGATCGCGCTCGCAGGAACCAAAGCGTTCGGCTCTCTCCGGCTCGTCGGGGATGGACGGAACGGTACGGGCCCCCACCAGAGAAGCGAAGGCTGCGTCCAGGGCAGCGCCTACCGCGGTAGCTGTATCCGCAGGCAGGACATTGAGCGAATGCTCAACGACCACGCCGTTTTTCTGGGCGCGGAAGGTAAAGCCACGTTCCACCCAGGAAGAATCGCCGGCCCGTCGTTCGCCGGGCGTTGCTGTAAAATTTGACCCGAACGAGTCGGTGCCCAAAATGGAAATGTAGTCGTAGCGCTTTGCAAGCTGGGCAAGTGCCCGCTCCAAAGCCGGCTCGCTTGCCCGCAAAAACGGGCTACTCTGGCAGGTATGCATACATATCTCCGGAATAAACGGACTGCGGCAGCCTGCCGCGGGGAGCTACAGACTAGCACCAGCATGCGGCTAGGGCAAGAAAAATCTAGCGTGGCGGGAATGCGCTAAAAGTCGTACACTGGGAACCGGAGGCACACATGCTTGGACAGTGGCTAGGCGGTACAGAACTCAGTCTTGCATCAATGATAGCCCGCCTGTGCTTAAGCGTGCTCGCTTGCGGCCTGGTTGGCTTTGAGCGGGAAGCGCACCGGCAAACGGCCGGCTGGCGAACGCATATCATCATCGGCCTTGGAGCAACCCTGGCCATGCTGCTTTCCATTTGGATTCCTCGGGTTGTAGCTGGCGGCCAAGGCGACCCCGGGCGTATCGCCGCCCAAGTGGTTTCCGGTATGGGCTTTCTTGGAGCCGGGGCATTCATCAAGGTGGGCAATAACGTAAAAGGCATGACCACCGCGGCCACTATCTGGTTTGTGGCTGGCTTAGGTTTGGCCATAGGAGCCGGCATGTGGCAGGCTGCCCTTGTGGGCCTGGGTCTGGGCCTCGTTGCCCTCATCGTGCTTGAGCCGCTGGAACGAAAATTCTTTCCAACAGAACGCCTAAAAACTCTGCAAATATGGTATGATGGCCCGGCACCCAACCGGCAGGCGGTACGGGTGCGGCTTTTGGAGCACGGCATCGTTGTGCACACGCTCGATGCAAGCCTCGACGTGAACAGAAAGCGATCGAGGCTGTCCGCCCTGGCAAGCGTGCCAGTGGAAATAGACCTGGAAGCCTTGTTCGATTCGATCAAGCGAAGCGGCAAGGTCAGTAAGATACGCCTGCATGAGGATTTTTAAGGGCAAGCCTTGTCACAGTGCGCAAGGTATACGCCACGTGACGGAACGCGGAGGACGGCATGGCCGAGAGAAGCAACCTGGATATCATCGATGAATTTGCCCGCGCCTACGGGCCCATAAAATCGGCAATAAGCCGCCTGGACCTGGAAGCTATGGCTTTTATCCCCACAGAGCCTGCTGGCGCATGGTCCATTAACGACCACTTGGTGCACCTCTTGGACGCCGACATGATGCTGTGGTACCGCGCCCGCGTTGCAATAGCAGAACCTGGCACCGTTATTCCCGTGTGGGACGAAGAATTGTGGAAGCGCAACCTGGGCTATATGTTCATGGACGGCCGCGTATGCGTAAACCTTGCAGAATCCCTGCGCGCTACCCTATCCGACGCCTTACGGCCGATAGCCGACGAGGATTGGAGCCTGTATTGGATCAGCCACCCAAAACGCGGCAAGATGCTTTTGGGAGATATTGTCCAGTTATACATTGAGCATGCAGGCTTTCATCTTGCCTACCTGGAGCGCAACATAAAAGCCTACGCAAAAAAAGCTTAGTGTTACGAAGCTTTGGGATGGTCTGCACGCAAAGCTAGTAAAGACAAGCTATTTATCCTCACTGTTGCAGATAATCTCGATACAGCTCAATAAATACCCCTGCCAAAAGGAAATAGATGCTGTTTATCCCAAAGGTTCGTAACACTAGCGTGGTTTGCTCTAGCCGGCCTTAAAGCCCGGCCTTTACCTCATCCAGCTCCTTCTTAACCCGCAGGTACTCGGTGTTAAGCCTAGACATACGCAGGTTGAGCCTGGCAAGACGCTGGGCCAACAGCCTTGCCAGGAATATACCGTAGTGCGGATTGTCGCGGATAAGGTTTACAAAATCCTGCTTGGATATGCGTATTAAGGTGCTCTTGCCCTTGGACAGCACGGTGGCGGAACGCCGATTCGATAACAAAAAGCTCATTTCGCCCAGGAACATATCATCGGGCGTAAGCGCAGACACCAGCTTGCCCTTGGAATACACGTACAGCGTGCCGGACACGATGTAATATAGGTAATCCGACTCTTCGCCCTCGGAACACACATACTGTCCATCTTGGAAAGCTAGCTCCTGGGACACGCTGAAAATGGCCGGGATAGTGTTGGACTCGTTCTTCTGGTGCTCAACCTCGAAGCTTACCTCGTTGCCCTTGTCGTTGTAGGACAAACGCTGTACGTACAGCTCGGCCATTTTCATGCCCATGCCGTGCAGCTCCGGCTGCTCCCGCTTAGCCGCTAGCCTTGCTCGCCAGTCAAAGCCCTCGCCCTCGTCCCTAACCATAAACCGACTCCATTCTGCGGTTATGGTATAGGTGAAATACACCTTGCGCGACCTCACCTCGGGCGATTTGTTCTTTTCCCGAATCAGGTCCATGATATCGCCGTTGCCTTCCAGCCAGGAAGTTTTCTCGTCATAACTAATTTTGCAGTTACCGTGCTCGATAGCATTAATAAGAAGCTCCAAAAGCGCAACATGCAGCTTCTCTTTAACATCAGAGTTGATAAGGTTTGCATTGAATAAATAATTGGTGACCAAGTTTGCGTAGGTCGTTATGTCCAAAGGATCATTGTCTATAACAAAAGACCCGGCGATATTTTTTATAAGGTGCTGTTGTATACCGCGCTGGAATAGGATTTGCTTGTTCTGCCTAAGGATTTTAAGAAGCCGGATAAATCCCCTGTCAACTTCCCGCCGCTTGAGCGTTGCTATGACATTCTGACCGGCCATAGCCGACAGCAGCTCTTTCTCATCGATATTGTCGTGGATGGCAACCAATCCGCCGTAATACAACCACGGATCCTGGCGGATTTCCTCCATGATGCCCTTTGCATCGATCTTTGGATCCGAAAAGTTGACTATCTTGATCTCTGGCAGATCGTACTTGAGGAAGGCCAGCACCTCGTCTTTACTGGTCATAAAAACCGGTGAAAATTCCGACCCAAAAACCGCACATTGTGATTTTATGAACTCATTGAGCTTGGTATCGCTAGAAATAATCGGAACTTTTCGCATGGAGCATCCTTGTGTAAGAGTCTTTGCCTTCAGATAATCGGCAAAGTACCCCCATCGATTGACTTTTTTTGCCCTCCTGTGGATAATATCACCCGTTACAAGCATTTTCTTGGGCTCTTAGCTCAGTTGGTTAGAGCTGCGGACTCATAACCCGTCGGTCCCTGGTTCAAGTCCAGGAGGGCCCAAAAAAAGCCGTTTCGTCCATAGTGGCGGAACGGCTTTTTCAATAAGGCCCTCCTGGACTTGAACCGAGGGTCCGCGCCGCGAATGCGGCGAAAAGCGCGCAGGGACGCGCGCGGCAGGACCCGAAGGCGGGCTGGAGGGCGGGCACAGCAAGTGCAAGCCCGGAAGCCAAGTCATCCCATAGCCCAAAATAATTCCTTTTAGAATAAGGAATTAAGACAAGCAAATCTGAAATGCTACCCCCAAAAAGACGCATTTCCTCTGGGTGTGCCAAAAGTGTTCCAAAGGGGGAGCTATGCGCCTTTTCTATTTATCCCGTCGTAACAAGTCAGGCTGTTGGTATGTCGCATTCCGGGACGCAGGAAGCGGCCTTGTTGGAACCAAACATACTACAGGCACCACCGACCGCAAAATGGCCGAACAGATCGCCCATACATGGCTGCGAGATGGTATCCCCACTGGTTCATCTACTAAATCCACGGAGTTTGCCGATTAGATACATACTTATTGGCAACACTACGCGTTGCAAGTAAACCGGGTCATTAGGTCCTTCATACCCGCCCGACTAGTTAAGCAGCACGCGCAAGCGTGTCTGCTTGAATAAATCACTTTTATCACCGCGAAAGTCGGTGATAAAAGATTCCTGTATACGATTGCAGCGCCAAAGGCGTCTGCAATCGTGCTCTTTGACATCACCAGTACTCCCAGTGGGGGTGACGTAGAAGCGTCACGCATAGCGTGACCTTCGGAGTCAGGGGAGCGGCCGTAGAACGCGGCGGCCTGTTCCCCGCAACAATCAGCTTGGTTCTGGTGCCAGGCGCTCCCCCTTTTGCATTGAATTAATCCTGGTGCTCGACCGTTACCCAGTCGAGCGCGGCAACCGCACGGAAAAGCGGAACGCGTGGGGTGCCATCAAGTATGCGTACGATGAAGAAAGCCGCATGCTAAGCGAGGGCCGTCGCGCGTACAGCTATGACGAAAATGGCAGTCTTGTTAAAGAGTCCTTGGGCCTTGAAAGCATCACCTACCGCTACGACGAGGAACGCCGGCTGATAGAAGCAAAGGCGGAAGAACCGTCGCTGTGGGGCCGCTGTCATAATGACGGCCTT
>JAKQNL010000150.1 GCA_029565815.1 Spirochaetota bacterium
GGGTGGAGCTAACAGAAGAGCGCTATCCTATCGTCAAGGATTACTACGACCCGAAATTCGTGTTCCAGAAAAAGGTGCGCACCTTCTGCACCAACTCCCGGGCGGCCCACGTGGTACAGGAAAAATACCAGGACGAATCCGGGACCTGGTACAGCGTAAACGGGCACGCATGGTCTTCCCAGCGCCCAGCCAACGGCCTTGCGAACTTCGCGCTCCTAAAAACCGTCGCCCTCACCGAGCCCTTGGCCAGTGGCCAAGCCTACGCCCGCGGTCTTGGCGCTCAGGCAATGCTCTTAGGCGGCGGCAAACCCATCATGCAGCGGGTCGGCGATTTCCGCCTGGGTAAGCGATCAACACAAGAAGGATTTAACGGCGACCTGTTCGACTTTGAGCCTACGCTGGCGTCCGCATGCCCGGGTGATCTAGGGCTGGCTGTGCCTGCTAAGATTTTGCGCGGCTTGTGGGAGGCCATGAAGCGGCTGGACACGATAGTTCCGGGCGTTCTACACCCAAGCACCATCATGTACTATCCGGAAATAAAAACCTACGCAAACCGGCCGGTATTCAAAGACCCTTCGTGCTTTATGGCAACAGACGGCCTGTACCTGGCCGGCGACGGCGCCGGTACAAGCCGCGGTATTACCGCCGCCTGGGCTTCCGGCATGCGGGTAGCCAACGGCATATTGTCACGCTAGCAAGTGGGAACCTCTAAAAACTGAAGTTTTTAGAGGTCCACTATTTTCTATTTACATAAACGAAAAGCGTCCCGACTCGTCGAACGCCAGCGGTATCGCCCCTGCGCGAATGGCATCGGGCAGCTTAAGCGACGCCGAACCGCTAACCCGGAACGAGCCGGCCTTGTCGCGGAATATAGCCAATATGCCGGATGTAAGCTGGCGGGAACTAAAGGTGCTTACAACGGTAATAATAAGTTTCTGCCCGTCGCGCTTAATGGATTCCGCCTGTCCTTGCACCAAAGGCTCTCCGTTTATGAACAATGCGTAGCCAAGCGCGCTAACATCAAGGGGGCCTTTTGCGTCATTCCGTATTTCCAGATTAAAGCGCAATCGTAGCGGCAGATCCAGTTTTGCAGGATCTATAACCGGGGTGGATGGCTTTTTCCCTGCCAAAAGATCAAGGAACACCGACAACGCGCTACCGGCATCCACCGACATACCGGCTTGTTTTACTGCTTGCGCAACTTCTGCTGCCGTTGGCGGCGTTACGGAAAAGCCCGTGATCCCAACCGATGGCTTGATGGCGGGTATCTGTTTTTTTAGCTGGTAGCTAAACGACATTTCCGGCGGAACACCAGGTATGCTTGGCAAGGGTAAGCTTACCTTACCGTCTACCACGGTATCGAGCCAGTCTTTAGCAGTGTAATCTTTTACCAAGGCAATGATGGATGCATACGTCAGGGTAACGGTAAAGCTGTTTGCCTTTTTACCGTTGGCCGCAACCGAGAAACCGCCACGGTCATTGACAGAGGCAACCTTAGTGCCCTGCACGCTAAAATCCAGATCCATGCCGTTAAAGGATAGGCTAACCGGATATGGGTTTTGCACCGTCAGCTCGAATAAAAATGTAACATCACGTAGGCTTATAGCCTGTATCTCAAAGCGGGTTACATCCACAGTCGGCGAAGACAAGCCCTGCACGCTGCCGTCCGATCCTACCGATACGCAGGCCATGAGCACAAGCGCACATACCGAACTTAAAGCCACTAGCTGCCGTCGTTTCATAGAAGTCTCCTTATGAGTACTTTTATGCTGGCTCATACATCCCGCCTAAAATGGCAGCCTATCGAGCGTTCGTTGTGCATGGCCGCGCGTACCACAAGCTGTGCGCTAATCACTCCGTTGCGCAGCTCCACTATGTCCCGCGACAAAGCCGCCTCCTGGTAGAAGCGGGTTATGCGGTGCGCGTGGTAGTTAAGATCTGCTTCTGCCCGGTGCAAACCCTTGCGCGTGCGCACAATGCCTGCGTGGTTCCACATGGTAAGCTTAATAAGGTTCCAGTCTTGATAGATGAGTGTAGGCTCAAAAACTTCCGGCGTCTTTGGGTTCTTCCATTCCGGGATGGCATCCATGCGGGCTGCGGATACCGGTGCGAAATTCCGCGCGATATCCTTGCCAGCCCGTACGCCCCACACCAGGCCTTCCAGTAAGGATGTGGAAGCAAGCCTATTGGCCCCGTGTAAGCCCGTGCACGAAACCTCGCCCACGGCATAGAGCCTCTGTATCGAAGAATGGCCATCCTTGTCCACTTTCACGCCGCCGCAAAAATAGTGCGCAGCCGGCGTTACCGGAATATTATCTTTGCTGATATCCAGGCCAACGTCCATACAGGTGGAGTAGATCCGGTTAAAGCGCTCCTTTATCGGCTTTTCTCCTTTGTAGTAGCCGGCCAGGTTTAGGTACATGTACTTGGAGCCTTCTTTAGCCATTTCCTCAAAAATGGCTCGGGCAACCACATCGCGGGGTGCAAGATCTTTTTGCGGGTGGTAGTCGTCCATGAACGGAGTGCCGTCGCGGCGAACCAAACGCGCTCCTTCGCCGCGCAGCGATTCGGAAACCAGGAATCGGCGTATATCGCTATGGAACAGCGCGGTTGGATGGAACTGCACAAACTCGGCATTTATGATATCCGCCCCTGCCCGCGACGCCATGGCTATGCCGTCTCCGGTTGCTTCCGGCGGGTTGGTCGTATACTGGTATATATTTCCTAAGCCTCCGGATGCAAGCACCACCGCGTGTGCTAATAGGGTGTGTACCTGGCCGCTCGCATTGTCCAGGGCGTACACACCCAGGACCTCGCGCTCCTTGTATAGTTCCTGGCAATCGGTGGAATGGTGGTTGTTGGTGATAAGGTCCACCGCAGTAAGCGATGTCCGGATTTCAATGCCAAGGCTGCGTGCGTACGCAAGGATGGCCGCCTGGATCGCGTCGCCCGTGTGGTCCTCGTAATGCAGGATGCGCCTGGCGGAATGCGCAGCTTCTTCGGTGTAGTCTAAGGACCCGTCCGCGGCGCGGCTAAACGGAACTTTTGCTTTGTTTACGAGCAGGTCGAATACCATGGCCGGCCCTTCGTTGGACAGGAGCTCCACCGCCTCCCGGCCATTGTACTCGCAGCCAGCCTTAAAAATATCTTTTGCCAGTAGCTCTGCGCTATCCCCTTCGCGCCACGCTATAATACCGCCCTGTGCGTAATTGGTGTTGGTTTCCTCCGCACGGTCGGCCTTACTGATAACCAGCACATCAAGGCCTTCTTCCCGCGCGCTGATAGCCGCAGAGATACCAGCAATACCAGTGCCTATGACGATGACATCGTGGCTTTCCCTCATGCCTTGCCTCCAACGATGTCTATCATGCGCTTAAGGGATGCGGCTGCGTCGCTGCGTACGCTTTCGTCAACGGCTATGGGTTGCAGTAAGGGAACGCTCGGATCGGTAAGATGCTGTTGAATGGACCGGAGCGAAGCAAGCACGTTGTGCGTGTCGATGCGAGCCATGTTGTAGCAGTAGGATTCCCGCAAGGGTAGTACAGTTCGATCCGGACAGCTTGCCGCAAGCCGGTGAACAAAACTTGCCTCGGTGCCGACAACCCATACCGAGCCAGGCTGTCCACCAGATACTGCTTTCCAGATAGCCTCGGTGGAACCGGACTGGTCGGAAGCGGCCACCACGTCCTCGTCGCATTCCGGATGCACGATAACTCGCGCACCAGGATGTGCAGAACGCATCGCTGCGATGTCGCTAACCAGAAAGCGTTTGTGCACGTGACAATAACCATCCCACAGGAACAATAGCGCTTTGGATGGGTCGGAATCCGGGCGGCCGTCGGGAACGATGGAGCCATCCTTATGAACGGTAAATATTCTGTCACGGTCTATGCCCATGGCCCGGGCAGTGTTTATGCCCAGGTTACGGTCCGGGGAAAAGAACACTGGAGCCGTATCCAGATAGCGGGAAACGATTTTGGCCGCGTTGGACGAAGTGCAGACGGAGCCGCCGCGGGAACCGGTAAGGGCTTTCATGTCCGCGTATGAATTCATGTAGGTTATGGGAACAACCGAGCTAGAGCACAGCCCGTCCAGCACCTGTAAAAAGCGGCTTGCGGTGTTTGCGTCTATCATGTCGGCCATTGGACAGCCGGCCTGGTTGTCCGGAATAAGCACAATCTGGCCGGGCCGGGCAAGCACGGCTGCACTTTCGGCCATAAAGCGCACCCCGCAGAATACAATATAATCAGCCTGGCTTTTGGATGCCTCCACGGCCAGGCGGTAGGAGTCG
>JAKQNL010000056.1 GCA_029565815.1 Spirochaetota bacterium
TGCGGTAATCGTCGATGGACCAGGATCGGTTCGAGCGCATGAGCACGCCTTTTTCTATGCCCGCTATGATGGAGTCAAAGGACTGATTGCCCGGTTCCAGGTTGAGGTTTGCCATGCGGTCTATGGGCGGGCGGTTCCACGAGGTGGCGCGCTGGTTTGCAACGCCGGGAACCTGTGCCCGGGCCTGGCTTTCCAGGCTTCCAAGGGCGCGCACCAGGAGGCCGTTTTTGATGAGCAGTTCCTTGCGTGCACGATTGCCTATTTCGTCCGCGCCGTAGGACGCAAGTTCGCCCTGTATGGTCGGGTCAAAGCTTATGTTCATGAGCTCGGAGCCGTACTGCAAGCTGCCTATATCCGACAGTTTCACGAAGGTCGCTCCGGCGTAATTCCGCTCGTCGCCCAGCATGCGGTCTATCTCCAGCGGGTGTCCAACGCTTTCGTGAATCTGCAGCATCATCTGGTCCGGGGCAAGCACCAGGGTGCGCCTGTCGCTTGGGCAATTTTGCGCGCACAACAGTTCCACCGCTTCCTTGCCCACGATATGGGCTTTTTGGAGCAATGCAGGCATATCCAAAAGCTCCCAGCCGCCCTGGCGGGTAAGGCCGCGGGGGCCGTTTGCCGTTCGGCGCTGCACTATGGTTCCGTCTCGGGCTATAGCCTGCAGGTTTATGCCCATGTAGTGGATGCTCTGCTCTATGGCCGCTCCGTTGGTGGACACAAGCTCGTACTCGTAGCTGCCGCTTTCTATCATGGATTGCGTCTGGATGACTGCGTCGCTGACTTTGAGCGCAGCGCATGCCTTAAACAGGAAGTCGTAGACTATGTCTGCCGGAACCGCAGCTTTTTTCACGCGCGGGCTGTGCCACTCCGTGCGGGTTGGGGGACGTACGTCCAGGCTAAAGCGGTGTACGCCCAGGCCGGAAGCCGCCTTTGCCGCAATAAGCGCGTTCTTAGCGGCTGCTGCGATACCGGACGGGCTGGTATCCGGGGTCGCGGCGTAACCAAACTGGCCAGCATGGAATGCTTCTACCATGATGCCGTTGTCCGATCCTTCTGCCGCTAGCTCCATAGCCCCGTCTTGGGCGACAAAAACTTGCTGATAGCCTGTGCGTCGACGCAAGCCCAGCCATTCGGCGTCCGGAGCCGCCGATTGTGCAGCCTCCAAAAGCCTTGCCAGATCACTCTGCATACCTACTCCTTTGGTGTGGATACAGGGGATGCATGCAACGCAGCCGGTATCCAAGAGCCAAGAGAATAGCATGAAATTTGGGGTTTGCGTTGCATGAGGGTTGGAAAAAACAGATAAAAAAAAGGAACGCCGGCCCTGGCGTTCCTTCCTCCCGGACAAACCCGGTTTACTTTGTGCCCCGTTTTTTTTGCAACATTTTGTGCTTACTATTTTACCTCTGTCTTTTTTACATAACTGGGCGCTGTCAACCGTCAACATATAGTGCAAAAGTCATGCCAAAACGCACGATTCGCTCAATTTTTTAATTTGTTAATATATAATGAATTATCAGGGCGTTCGATTCTGTGTACAGCATGAACGAGGCTGAGGGCTGTGCGTATTTGAAAGAGCTAATCCGGTTTAGCACCAAGAACCTAGAGCTAAGTTCTATTTATATAAAGAAATATCGACTTGTGCGTTCTGTGCATAGTGTGCAAAATTGCACAGGCCTCAGGCGTCCTCGTCGTTGTGGATTCTTCGGTTGAGCGCTGTCCTGGATATGCCTAAAAGGCCGGCAGCTACCCCCTGGTTTCCGCCGGATCGGACAAGAGCTTCTTGTATGAGCGCATCGGTCGCTTCCCGTATGGTTGGCAGGACGTCCTGGTTGCCGAACAGCTTAGCCGCTTGTATCCCGGCCGGAATGGGGGTGTCCGTATCCCGGAAAATTCTGGTTTTGAAGGAGTCCAAGGGCATAACGCTGCCATTGGTGCGGCCTACCGCGTCGTGGACCATGGATTCCAGTTCGCGCACATTGCCGGGAAACGTATAACTGCCCAGAAGGTCGTACAGCTGCGACGGAATGGCAGGTTTGCGCTTTCCAAAACGCTCTGCAGCCCGTTCGGCGAAAAACTCCACCAAAAGCGGCAGGTCGTCGGGGCGCTCTCGCAAGGCCGGCAGGCGTACATGGTGGGTTTCCAGGCGGTAAAACAGGTCTTGGCGGAAGCTGCCCCGTGCAGCCGCATCTTCCAGGGTACGGTTGGTCGCTGTTACGATAAGC